>DATGEF010000563.1:0-12786 GCA_035310405.1 Chloroflexia bacterium
CCAGCCCGACCTTCGGCGCGCCCACCGCGACTGCCGTGCCCCGCACGGCCACCGCCACCCCCTGCGCAGTCCGCTTCGCCGATGTGCAGCCGAGCGACTACTTCTACGCGCCGGTGCTGTACCTGGCCTGCCATGGGGTGATCTCCGGCTACGCCGATGGCACCTTCCGGCCCTTTGCCCAGACGACGCGCGCCCAGATGGTCAAGATCGTCGTGCTCGGCTTCCAGAAAACCTTCATCACCCCGGCGGCGGGCAACCACACCTTCGCCGACGTGCCACCGAGCAACCCCTTCTTCGCCGTCGTCGAGACGGCCGCCGCCGACACGATCGTCTCGGGCTACACCTGCGGCGCACCCGGCGAGCCGTGCGACAGCGCCCACCGCCCGTACTTCCGCCCGTATGCCAACGTCACCCGCGGCCAGCTGAGCAAGATCGACGTCGTCGCCGCCGGCTGGACGCTGGTCACCCCGCCAGCCGGCAGCTTCGTCGACGTGCTGCCCGGCACAGCGTTCTACCCGTTCGTGGAGACGGCGTTCTGCCACGGCATCATCTCGGGCTACGCCTGCGGCGGGATCGGTGAGCCGTGCGATAGCGGTAACCGGCCGTACTTCCGCCCGTCCAACCCGGCGACCCGCGGCCAGATTGCCAAGATCGTCGACCTGTCGGTCACTGGCAGCGCGACCTGCGCGGGCGCGCCCCCCCCGTAAAGCAGCCTCCCCTCCGCCGCCGCGGGGGGTTGAGTCGCCCGCCGCGCGGGATCGCCCCGCGCGGCGGGCGGCGGCCGGGGCGCCTGGTCCTGCGGAGGCGTTAGCTGGCGATCCCGGCGGCGATGGCGATCAGTCCCCCCCCTCACCGCCCGGCCCAGCCCGCCACCAGCGCCGTCACGCTCGCCGCATAGGCGGCGGGGTCATTGCCGTCGGCGGCCGGCGCGTAGCGGGGCAGGATCGCCGCCGGGATGTGGAGCCCCCAGGTGTCGAGATAGCGCGTGCGCAGCAGCGCGTACCAGTCGGCAATCGAGTCCGCCCAGGTGCTGTACGCCCGGTAGCCCTCAATACACGCATAGCCCGCTGTACAGCGATATTGCCGATGCCGCGCGTGATCCGGGCCACCCCGCGCGTGCCGGCCTGGCTTTCGACGACGAAGAAGGCCAGCGCCCAGGCCGGGTCAATGCCGGAGCGCACGCCCAGCTCGTAAGGGGGCCTGGCCGAGAGTGCTGAGGTCCCAGGCTCGGCCCTCAGAACAAAATCGCACCGCTGTAGGATTTTGTTTCGCTCCGCAACAAAATCGCATCCCGGTAGTTGCTGGCGGCCCGACTCTCGCCGAACCCCCCTTTAGATTTGGCGCCCCCTCGGCCCGGGGGCGCGCTCCTATGTTGGCTTGGGCGCCGGCGCCCCCCTCGTTGGTTATTAGCGCCGGTATCCCTGTTCCGCGAGGTACTCCCCGCCCAGATGCAACCCGCCGCCCCGTATGCTATACTACCCGCCAGGAGGAGCGCCACCCCACGCGCGGGAAGCCCGACCCGCCGCCCAGGCCACGCTACCAAGCGAAGTAGAGTATGCTGACACCAGATCCGCTCGCCGAAACCATCACCTGCCTCCTGACTGATCGCGTGGGCGCATCCAGCAGAGCCGATGACGCAGCCCACCACGCGACGCGGATCGGGGCCGCGATCGCCGCGCACATGGGGAGCCTGGTAACCCTGCCCACCGGCGAGATCGGGGGCGTGTTTCCCACGGCGCACGCCGCCGTCGCCACCGCCCTGGCCGTGCAGCGCACGACCCCGCCAGGCGCCGGCTCCCCGGCCCGACCCCTGCGGTGCGCGCTCCATACCGGATCGGGCGCCGAAACCGGCCTGATCCTCGCGCTGGCGGCCGATCTGCTGGCGGCGGGGCACGCCGGGCAGATCCTGCTCTCGGCCGCCACGCAGGCGCGGGTCGCCGGCCACCTGCCCCCGCCCGTCACCCTGCAGGACCTGGGCTGGCACACCCTGCGCGACCTGCTGACCAGCGTGCAGATCTTCCAGGTGCGGGCACCCGATCTGCCCGGCGACTTCCCCCCGCTCGTGACCCTGGACGGCTGGCCCACCAACCTGCCGCCGCCGGGCACCCCTCTGGTGGGCCGCACCCAGCAGGTGGCCGCGGCGTGCGCCCGCCTGCGCGCCCCCGAAGTGCGCTTGCTCACCTGTACCGGCCCGGGCGGCACCGGCAAAACCCGCCTCGGCCTCCAGGTCGCGGCCCATCTCCTGGCCGATTTCCCACACGGCGTCTATTTCGTCCCCCTGGCCGCCGTGCGCGACCCGGAACTGGTTGCCTCGGCCATCGCCGCGACGCTGGGCCTCAAGGAGACGGCCGGCCAGTCGCTCCTGGCCGAATTGCGCGACTATCTACGGGAGCGCCGGCTGTTGCTGCTGCTCGACAACTTCGAGCAAGTACAGGCGGCAGCACCGCAGCTGACCGAGCTGCTGGCGGCCGCCCCGGCGGTGAAACTCCTCGTCACCAGCCGCGCGCGCCTCCACCTGGCCGAGGAACACGAATACGCGGTGCCGCCCCTGACGCCGCCCGATCCGCACCGGTTGCCGCCCTTGCCCGCCCTGGCCCAGATCCCGGCGGTGGCGCTCTTTGTCCAGCGGGCGCAGACGGCGCGCTCCGGCTTCCAGCTCACGGACGAGAACGCCGCCGCCGTGGCCGAAATCTGCGCCCGGCTGGACGGGCTCCCGCTCGCTATCGAATTAGCGGCCGCCCGCAGCCGGCTCTTCACGCCCACCGCGCTCCTGCTGCGCCTGGATCGGCGGCTGACTGTGCTGACGGGCGGGGCGCGCAACGTGCCGGCCCGCCAGCAGACGCTGCGCGGCGCTATCGAGTGGAGTTACGACCTGCTCGACCCCGCCGGGCAGACTCTGTTCCGCCGGCTGGCCGTCTTCGAGGGCGGCTGCCCCGCGGACACCGCCGCAACCGTCTGTTCTGTCCCCGGCGAACCGCCCCTCGCAGTGGAGGCCGGGCTGGCGGTGCTGGGCGCCCAGCATCTTCTCCAGCAAGAACCCGGCGCCGGTGGCCTGCTCCGCTATCGGATGCTGGAAACGATCCGCGAATATGCCCAGGAGCGGTTGGCCGCCAGCGAAGAGGAGGCGGTGCTCCGGCAACGGCACGCCGCCGCCTATCTGGTGCTGGCCGAAGGCGCGGGCGCCGCATGGACGGGACCGGCGGGCCCCCGTTGGCTGGCTCGCTTCGATCCCGAGTTGGACAACTTCCGCGCGGCGTTGACCTGGAGTCAGGGGCCCGGCGCGCCGGCGGATCTGGGGCTGCGGCTGGCTGTGGCCCTGGCCCCGTTCTGGAATCTGCGCGGCTACCTGAGCGAAGGCCGGCAGTGGTTGACCGAGGGCCTGGCCGCCCGCCCGCAGGCACCGCCGGCCCTGCGGCTGCAAGCCGTGCAGGCTCTTAGCGAGGTCTGCTGGGTCCAGGGCGATGTTGCGGCGGCCGAAACCCACTACACTACGAGCCTGGCCCAGGCCCAGGAACTGAACGACCCAGCGGCCCTTGCCCAGGCCCTGTTCGGGCTGGGTAGGGTGTCCTTCCTGCGCGGGGACTACGTGGCCGCCCAACCGCTCTGGGAGGAGAGCATGGATCTCCGGCGCGCCCTGGGCGACCAGGAGCCGATTGCCACCTCACTTAACAGCCAGGGCCTCCTGGCCCTGGCCCAGGGCCAATTCTCCCGGGCCGAAACGCTACTGAACGAAAGCCTGACGATCCGGCGCGACCTGGGGGACCTTGGGGGGATGGCGCTCGCCGTGGGCAACCTGGCGAGTGTAGCAGACCAGCAGGGCGATTACCGGCGTTCCCGGCTGCTGTATGAAGAGTGTATGGCCCTGCGCCGCCGCCTCGGTGACACCTCGGGCATCGCCGGCTCCCTGGCGGATCTCGGCGAGGTCGCGTGGATGGAGGGCGACTTGGTGCGGGCTGAGGTGCTGCTGACCGAAATGTCGACCCTGGCGCGCACGATCGGTAGCCAGATCCTGGAGGCGCGGGCGCGGGCCTCGCTCGGCCGGGTGGCCCTGGCGCGCGGCGAGTACGCCCCGGCCGGGGTTTTGTTCCGCGAGAGCCTGAGCTGGTTCGGCCCGCACGCGGTCAAGCCCCAGATCGTCGTCTGCCTGTTCGGCCTGGCGGGGGTGGCGGCGGGGGTCGGCGATGCGGCGCGCGCCGCCCGGCTCGCCGGGGCCGCCGCCGGCCTTCGAGCCGCCATTGACGACCGTGTACCCCCGGGCCAAGTAACGCTTGAGGATGCTGCCCTGGCGCCCGCCCATGCCGCGTTACGCGCCGAGGAATGGGCCGCCGCCAGCGCCGCCGGCGCCGCCCTGTCGCTGGACGCCGCGATTGCGGATGCTCTGGAAAAGTAGCACGCGCGCCTGAGCCGCCGGCCCGGCGCGCCCGCCGACGGACGCTATGGCGTGGGCATGGGAGGACGCAGCGGATGCCGGACCAACCGAGCGGCACGGTGACCTTCCTGTTCACCGACATCGAAGGCAGCACGCGCCTCTGGGAGGAGTATCCGGCGGCGATGCGCGGGGCGCTGGCTCGGCACGATCGCCTGGTGCGCCAGGCCATTGAGGCCCACGGGGGCTACGTCTTCAAGACGATCGGCGATGCGTTCTGCGCGGCGTTTGCGCAGGCCCACCCGGCGGTGCTGGCGGCGGTGGCGGCCCAGCAGGCCCTCGCCGGCGAACCCTGGGGCGAGACGGGGCCCCTGCGCGCCCGTATGGCCCTCCACAGCGGGGTGGCCGAGCTGCGCGAGGGCGATTACTTCGGCCCGCCGCTGAACCGGGTTGCCCGCCTGCGCGACGCCGGCCATGGCGGGCAGGTGCTGCTCTCCGCCGTCACGCGCACCCTGGCCCAGGACTACTTACCCCCCGCGCTGGGCCTGCGCGACCTGGGCGCTCACCACCTCAAAGACCTAGCCGCCGCGGAGCAGATTTTCCAGGTGCTGATCCCTGATCTGCCCGCCGATTTCGCGCCGCTGCGCACGCTCGACACGCATCCCACGAATCTGCCCGTCCAACCCACCGCCCTCCTGGGGCGGGAAGCGGAGATCGCGGCGGCTTGCGCCCTGGTTCGGCGGGCCGATGTCCACCTGCTGACCCTCACGGGTCCCGGCGGCACCGGCAAGACCCGCCTGAGCCTCCAGATCGCGGCGACCCTGCTGGAGGAGTTTCCCCACGGCGCCTTCGTGGTCAACCTGGCACCCCTGAGCGACTCCGCCCTGGTGATCCCCACTATCGCCCAGGCGCTGGGGGTGGCCGAAATGGCGAGCCAGCCGCTGATCGCCCGGCTCAAAGAGACCCTGCGCTCCCGGCAGATGTTGCTGGTGCTGGACAATTTCGAGCAGGTGCCGGAGGCGGGCCCGGCCATCGCCGAGCTGCTCGCGGCCGCGCCCGGCCTCAAGGTCCTGGTTACCAGCCGCGTCATCCTCCATCTCTACGGCGAGCGCGAGTTCCCCGTCCCGGCGCTGGACCGCGACACGGCGGTCGCCCTGTTTGTGGATCGCGCCCAGGCGGCCCGGGCCGGCTTCGGGCTGACGGCGCAGAACGCGCCGGCTGTCGCGGCGATCTGCGCCCGGCTGGATGGCCTGCCGCTGGCCATTGAGCTAGCCGCCGCGCGCAGCCGGGTCCTCACGCCGGACGCGATCCTGGCCCGGCTGGAGCACCGCCTGGCGCTGCTGACGGGGGGCGCACACGACCGGCCGCGTCGCCAGCAGAGCCTGCGGGCAGCCATTGATTGGAGTTACGAGCTGCTGGCTGTCGACGAGCAGGCCCTCTTCCGCCGGCTGGGGGTGTTCGCCGGGGGCTGTACGATCGAGGCCGCGGCCACGGTCGGCGCGGCGGGGGGGGAGCTGGGCCTGGACGTGCTGGATGGCCTGGCCGGGCTGGCGGAGAAGAGTTTGCTGCGCCAGGAGGACACGCCGGATGGGGAACCGCGGTTTTACATGCTGGAGACGATCCGGGAATACGCGCTGGAGCACCTGGCCAGCGGCGGCGAAGCGCCCGGGGTGGCGGCGGCGCACGCGGCCTGGTGCCTGGCCCTGGCCGAGGCGGCGGCCGCCGCGTGGGTGGGACCCGCCGCCCCAGGCTGGGTGGCCCGCTTCGAGCCCGAGCAGGACAATTTCCGGGCGGCGTTGGCCCGGAGCCAGGGGGCCAGCGCCCCGCCCGACCTGGGGCTGCGGCTCGCCATCGCCCTGGCCCCCTTCTGGAATCTGCGCGGCTACTTCAGCGAGGGCCGCCAGTGGCTGAGCGGCTGCCTGGCCGCCGGCCCGCAGGCGCCGCTGGCCCTGCGGCAGCAAGCCGTGCAGGCCCTCGGCCAGGTCTGCTGGGTGCAGGGCGATGTCGCCGCCGCGGAGGCCCGCTTCGCCGAGAGCCTAATCCTGGCCCGCGAATCCGGCGACCCAGCCACAATTGCCCTGGCCCTCAACCGGCTCGGCAACGTCGCCTTCATGCGCGGGGACTACGCCGTGGCCCAACCGCTCTGGGCGGAGAGCATGGACCTGCGCCGCGCCCTGGGCGATCGGGCGCTAATCGCCAGCTCGCTCAACAACCTGGGCATCCTGGCCCTGGCCCAGGGCGAGTTCTCCCGGGCCACGGCGCTGCTGGGCGAAAGCCTGGCCATCCTGCGCGAGCTGGGGGATCTCGGCGGCCAGGCGCTGGCCGTGGGCAACCTGGCGAGCATCGCGTTCCAGCAGGGCGACTACGCCGGCGCGCGGCCGCTCTATGAGGAATGCATGGCCCTGCGCCGCCAGCTCGGCGATCACTCTGGGATCGCCGGCTCCCTGTCGGACCTGGGCGAGCTCGCGCGCATGGAGGGCGACCTCGCCCGGGCCGAGACGCTGCTGACCGAGATGCTGACCCTGGCCCGCGCGATCAACAACCAGATTATGGAGGCGCGGGCGCGGGCCGGGCTCGGCCGGGTGGCGCTGGGACAGGGCGTCTATCTCCGGGCCGGGACCTTGTTCCGCGCGGCCCTGGGCTATTTCGGCCAGCGGACCGTCAAGCCCCAGATCGCCGTCTGCCTGATCGGGCTGGCGGGGGTGGCGGCCGGCCTGGGCGCGCCGGAGCGGGCGGCCCGCCTGGCGGGAGCCGCGGCCGCGTTGCGCACGGCCCTCGCCGACCGCCTGCCGGCCGGGCAAGCGGCGATCGACGCCGCGACCCTGGCCCCCGCCCGCGCCTCCCTCCCCGCTGAGATCTGGGCCGCGGCCGAGGCGGCCGGCGCGGCCCTGCCGCTCGAGGTGGCGGTGACCTATGCGTTAGCCGACTGATCGCGGCGCCGGTGATTCCGGCCGCAGGGCCGGCGAGCCGGCTCCTCCTCATGGGCACCCCCGGGCAACGAGCCTCCCGCTGTTGCTTTTTCCCGTCTCGCACACGGCGGAAGGCGACCCTGCGACTGGGGGTGGGCTGCGGCTGGGCCAGCGGGCGCACCGAGGTCTGTGGGCGCGTCGCCAGTGACGTAGCCCCGGTATAGGAGTTGCGTTACCCCCTCGGGTCCGCGCCGGTCGCTGCTCCTCCGGCGAGCGGATCGCCCCCGACCTCCGATGGGCCAGCCGCCAAGCCCGGGGGTGGGCCGCTCGCCCCGGTAGCCGGCCAGCACCGGGGTCCTGCTGGCGGGCCCGCAACCCGGCCGGGCCGGCGACGCCAGCGGGCGCGCTCGCCCGGGCCGGCCCCGTGTGCTATACTGGCCGACAATGGTGCCGCGACGGACGGCGGCTGGACGCCCGCCCCGGGCGCGGGGGCCGCCCCCTGCGGACCCTGGAGGCCCCCGATGGACGCGCTCAGTAGCTTTATCCCGATGGACCGCCGGCAGGCCCTGGCCCAGGGCGCCGCCTTGCCCCCCCAGACCACCGGCGCCGCCCGGCTCACCGACCTGGCCGGCTATACCGCCCTCACCGGCGCCTTCGTCGCCGCCCGCGGCCCCCAGGCCGGCGGCGAAGCCGTCTTCCGCGCCCTCGCCCCCCTCTTTGCCACCCAGATCGATCTCATCCACGCCTACCGCGGCAGCGTGCTCACCTTCAGCGGCGACGCCCTCACCTGCTGGTTCGACGCCGACGATGGCGCCCGCGCCCTGGCCGCCGCCTGCGCCCTCCAGGCCGCTATGCGGGCTGCGCCCCCGCTGCGCCTGCCCGACGGCACGTCCCACGCCCTGGCCCTCAAAACCGTGCTCGCCGCCGGCCCCGCGCGCCGCTTCCTGGTTGGCGACCCCGCCCTGGGCCTCGTGGACGTGCTGGCCGGCGCGCCCCTGGCCCGCCTCGGCGCCGGCGAACCCCTGGCCGCCGGCGGCGAGATCCTGCTCGACGACGCGGTCGCCACGGCCACCGGCGCCACCGGCCCCGCGCGCCCGGACCCCGAGGACGCGACGGCGGGGCCCTTCCTCTGCCTGGCGACGCCCCCCGCCGGCTTGCCCGCGCCCACCCCCTGGCCGCCGCTGCCCCCGGACGCGCTGACCGAGGCGCAACTGCGTCCCTGGGTGCCCCCCGTGCTCTGGCCGCGCTTGCGCGCCGCCGCGACGTTCTGGATCGAACTCCGCCCCGCCGTCGTCCTCTTCCTGCGCTTCGCCGGGATCGATTACACCCGCCCCCCCCGCGGCGCCCCGCGTACGGGGGCGCGGCCCAGAGCACCGGCACGCAGACGGCCTACCTGGCCTGGCAAGCCTTTTTCGACCTGGATCCCGGCGGGACGGCCAACGAGCAGGCGCGGGAGTTGGCCGACCGCCTGGCCGCGCTGGACCCGGCGTTCCTGGAGCGGCTGCCGTTGCTGGGTGCGGCGCTGGGGATCGCGCTGCCGGAGACGGCGTTGACGGCGCAACTGGACCCCAAGCTGCGCCAGGAGTCGCAAACGGGGCTGCTGCTGGCGTGCCTGCGGGCGCGGGCGCGGGCCGGGCCGCTGCTGCTGGTGCTGGAAGATGCCCACTGGCTCGACCCGCTCTCGGCGGATCTGCTGGCGGCGGTGGGCGGGGCGATCGCGGCGTGGCCGGTGTTGGTACTGGTGGCCTACCGGCCCCCGGAGCGCGACCGGGAGGCGGCCCCGCGGCTCACCACGCTGCCCCACTTCAGCGAGCTGGCGTTGACCGCCCTGCCGGCGGCGGAGCTGGCGGAGCTGGCGGCGGCGCGGCTGGCGGCGGCCGGGCGGGCGGTGGCCCCGGCGGTGGGTGCGGCCCTGGCGGCGCGGGAGTACCTGGCGCGGGCGGGGAACGCAGCCACGGCCGCGTATGCCAACGCGGCGGCGGCGGACTACTACGCGCGGCTGGTGAGCGCGTGCCTGGCCGAGGGCGACCCCCGCGCGGCGGCGCGGGCGCAGGTCACGCTGGGGTGGATCTACCTGGGCCAGGGGAACTACCGGCGGGCGCGGACGGTCCTGGAGGCGGCGCGGCCCGTGCTGCAGGCGGCCGGCGCGCGCGCGGAAGAGGCGGGGGTGCTCCAGGCGCTGGGGATGGTGGCCCGGGACCAGGGGGAGTACGGGGCGGGGCAGGCCCTGCACGAAAGAGCAATGGCGATCTACCGGGAGCTGGGCGACCGGGGGGGGATGGCCTTCGCCCTCCACGAGCTGGGGATTCTGGCCGCGATCCAGGGAGGACCCGGGGCGGGGCGGGCATTACAGGAAGAGAGCCTGGCGATCTATCGGGAGCTGGGCAACCGGGCGGGCATGGCCCTCTGCCTCACCAGCCTGGGCGAGGCGGCCCGCGCCCAGGGGGAGTACGCGGCCGCCCAGGCGCTGTACGCGGCGAGTCTGGGCCTGAATGTCGAGGTGGGCGACCGCCTGAGCAGCACGGTGGACCAGCATAACCTGGGGGTGGTGGCCGCCGCGCAAGGCCGGGACGCCGCCGCGCACCAGCACTTCGCGGCGGCCTTGCGCGAGAGCCAGGCGATCGGCACGACGTTTGCGAGCCCGGTTACGCTCATCGAGTTGGCGAGCAGGGCCGGGCGGCAGGGCCGGGCGGCGACGGCCGCCCGGCGGTTCCTGCGCAATCGGATCCAATTGCGGTATACTTGTGGCAAGCGTAGCGATGGACAACGCGCCAGATCTGCCGCCGGCGATCGACGAGAAAGGAAACGATGCTACTTCGTGAACCACGCTCCTGCGCCTGGTCACTGGCCGGGATGTGCGTCGGGCTGCTGATCGTCGGGGCCGCCCTGCTGGGGCCGGGGAGCGGACGAGCCGCGCGGTTGGCGCCCCCCCTAGCCAGCCCGGCGCCGACCGCCTGTCCCCCGATCTGGCACCAGGTCCCCGTCGCTACCGCCGGCGGCACCTACACTCTGTACGCCCTGGCCGCCCACGCCGCCGACGATGTCTGGGCAGTTGGCGATGTGCTGCTTCCCGGTCAAGCCACCCAACATACCGTCATCCTCCACTGGGATGGGACCGCGTGGAGCGCGGTGCCCACGCCCGACCTCGGCCCGTATTACAGCGGTCTTTACGGCGTGGCCGCCGTCGCGGCCAACGACGCCTGGGCGGTCGGGGAGTATGACACGACCCCCAGCGGCGGCAACCACATCGTGATCGAGCACTGGGACGGCGCGGCCTGGTCCTTCATGGCGGATCCCAGCCCCGGCCACCTCGGTGCCCTCGACGGGGTCACGGCGCTGACGACCGGCAATGTCTGGGCGGTCGGCGCGTATGCCGGCTCCGCCATGGGGGTCACGCTGGTCGAGCACTGGGACGGCACGCAATGGACCGTCGTCCCCAGTCCGAACGTCGATCCGAGCACCGAAGCGAATGTCCTCTCTGGTCTGGCCGCGCGGGCGGCGAACGACCTCTGGGCCGTCGGGTTCACGGCGCCCAGCAGCGAAATCACCGTGAACGCGCGCGGCCTGGTCGAGCACTGGGACGGCGTGAGCTGGCAGATTGTGCCGAGCGCGAACGCGGTCAATCGCGGCACCTACCTGGCGATGGGCGCGACGGCGGCCCCCAACGATGTCTGGGCGGTCGGCTCGTCCTATGGCAGCGACTTTTTGGGCCAGACCTTCACCGAGCACTGGGACGGCGTCAGCTGGCAACAGATGGCCAGTCCCAATCCCGCCGACTCCAATTCGCTTGGTGGCGTGGTGGCCATCGGGCCGGCCGACGTCTGGGCGGTCGGCAGCGCGCGCTTCCCCCTGGTGCTGCACTGGGACGGCCTTAGCTGGCGGCAGGCGGCCAGTCCCTTGCCCGGTCCCGGCGTGCTCGCCAGCATCGCCGCGCTGGCGCCTAATCATCTGTGGGCGATAGGGCGGTTTGCCGCGGGCACGACCTCGGTGCCCCTGGCCGAGGAGTACGCGCCGGATTGCGGGCCGACCCCGACGCCGCCGGTCTATCCTAGTCCGACCCCGACGGCTTGCGCGGGCTTCAGTGACGTGCATCCGGCGGACTACTTCTACACCCCGGTGCAGTACCTGGTCAGTCACGGCGTCATCGCGGGCTACAGCGACTGCACCTTCCGGCCCTACGCCAACACCACCCGCTCCCAGATGGTCAAGATCGTCGTCCTCGGCTTCAACAAGCCGATCACAACCCCGCCACCCGGCAGCTACACCTTCGCCGACGTGCCGTCGGCTTTCCCTTTCTTCCCGGTCATCGAGACGGCGGCCGCGCTGCAGATCGTGAGCGGCTACGCCTGTGGGCAGGCGCCGGCCGGACCCTGCGACGGGCAGAACCGGCCCTACTTCCTGCCCTATGCCAACGTGACCCGCGGCCAGTTAAGCAAGATCGACGTGGTGGCCGCCGCCTGGCCGCTGCGCAACCCGGCCACCCCGACGTTCAGCGACGTGGCGCCGGGGAGCGCGTTCTACGCCTTTGTGGAGACGGCGGCCTGCCACGGGGTGTTCAGCGGCTATGCGGACGGTACGTTCCGGCCAGGCAACACCGCGACGCGCGGCCAGATCGCCAAGATCGTCGACCTGTCGATCACCGGCAATCCCACCGGCTGTCCTGCCCCCACGGCCGGACCATAAAGCTGATCCGCCACCGACCTGGCGCCAACCGAGCGCGCGGTCTCACCGCCGCCAGCCCGCCGCCCCGAGGGCCGGCACGCCAAGCAGCCCCTGGCTGACCGCGAACGGCGCGGGAAGCTCGGGGTGGGCCTCGTCGCGGGCGCGCTCGAAATACTGCACCTGGTAGACCTGGCCGTTGGTCGGGCTGACCTCGTCGAACGCCGCGCTGATCGGGTAGCCGGCGACGGCCAGGCCGCCATGCGCCTCCCAGTAGGCGCGGAACCGCCCGCGCAGGGTGTGGTCCACCGCCGGGAAGTAGCGCCCCGCCGGGTCGCCGGGGGCGGCCACCGGCGCCAGGGCTGCGGGGGGCGGGGGTTGGGCAGCAGGGGCCGGTGCCGACAGCGGCGCCGGGGACGGCGCCGGCGGTGGGGTGGCCAGCGGCTCAACAGTCGGTGGTTCCGCGGTCGGCGGCTCGGCCGGCGGCGCGCCGCGCGACCCTCCGCCCCCCCGGCGCCCGGCGCCAGGGTCGAAATAGCGCGCCGCGGCCGCCTCGCCGGCATAGCCCCGCCGCCCGACCGCCCACAGGTCGGTGCCCCCGGCGACGGTCACGGCGTTCATCTGGCCGATCCGCGGGGCGAACGCCGCGGCGGCGGCGACCGTGTGCCAGGCGCGCCCGTCCCAGTGCTCGCTCCACCCCGTCTCGCCGCGCCCGTGCTCCCCGACGGCCCACACGTCGTCGGGCGCCAGCGCCGCCACCGCGGCCAGGCCGCCCCCCACCTGCAGGGCCGCGTCGGCGGCCCGGCTCCAGGCCTGGCCGTCCCAGTGGAGCACCAGCGGCGTCAGGCCGGT
>DATGEF010000564.1:0-4844 GCA_035310405.1 Chloroflexia bacterium
CGGCGAAGGCGGCGGCGTCGAGCCGGGCGCGGACCGCGGCCAGCTGCTGGGCGGTGAATGGGGCATCGGCCAGCTCGCGGCTCAGGCCGGTGGCGGCGGTCAGGGCTTCCGCGGCCCCCCATAGGCGCGCCGCGCGCCCGAGGTCGCCCTGCGCGGCGGCCACCGTGGCCAGGCCGGCCAGGCCCTCGGCGATCCCGCGCTTGTCCCCCAGGTCGCGCGACCGCTCCAGGGCCTCAGCATGCAGGGCGGTCGCCCGAACCAGGTCGCCCTGGCCGCCGACCGCGTAGCCCAGGCTGGCGATCGCGATCGCGATCCCATACGCGTCGCCGAGATCGCGGAAGTGGGCCAGGGCAGCTTCGTGCAGGGCAATGGCGCGGGCAAAGTGTCTTTCCTTGAGCGCTACGAGGCCCAGGCCGCGCAGGGCCAGGGCGCTATTGCGTTGGTCGCCCAGGCTCTGGAACCGGGCCAGGCTCTCCTCAAGGCGGACCGCGGCCCGCGCCAGATCGCCTTCGGCCAGGGCCACCAGCCCCAGGCTGATCAGGACGTGGGCGCGCCGATCGGAATCATGCGGCTCCAGGGCCAGGCTTTCGACGTAGTGTGCGTTCGCCGTCGGGTAGTCGCCCTGCATCTGCGCGGCATAGCCCAGCGCGTAGAGGGCCGCCGCGCTGTTATGGCGGTCGCCCAGCGCGCGCCAGTGGTCCAGGCTGGCGGTCAGCAAGGCGACGGCCTCGGGAAAGTCCTCCTGGTATTTCGCCAGGCGCCCCTGGGCGTACAGGGCCTGGGCCCGCACGGCGGGAGGGACTGTGCCGGCGGCCAGGGCGGCGGCGAGCCAGCGGCGCCCTTCGCTCCAGAAACCGCGCACCAGCCAGAAGCGCCAGAGCGCGCCCGCCGTCTGCGCTGCGGTCGCCGCGGCGCCCCCGGCGATGGCCCGTTCCAAGGCCACGCGCAGGTTCGCATGGTCGGCGGCCAGCTGGTCGAGCCAGGCGCCACTTTGCGGCCCGCTCAGATGGGGGGCGGCCGCGACGGCCAGGGCCTGGTAAAAGGCCATATGCCGGCGGTGCAGGGTCTCCACCTCGCCGGCCGCCGCCAGCTTCTCGCCGGCATACTGGCGGATCACTTCGAGCAAGCGATAGGGTGGGGCGGCGTCCGCCACCACCAGGGATTTGCTGACGAGCTGTGGCAGGAGATCGCCCACGGCGTCGTCTTCCAGGCCCGCCCCCCCACACACGGCCTCGGCCGCTTCGAGCGTCCAACCGCCGGCGAAGACGGCCAAGCGCCGGAACAAGATCTGCTCGCCCGGGCTCAGCAGGTCGAAGCTCCAGTCAATCGCCCCGCGCAGGGTTTGCTGGCGGGCGGGCACGCCCCAGCCGCCCCCGAGCAGCAGGGTAAAGCGGCTATCCAGCCGGGCCAGCAAGGCCGCGGGCGGAAAGAAGGGGCTGCGTGCCGCGGCCAGCTCAATGGCCAGCGGCAGCCCGTCGAGGCGAGCGCAGATCGCGGCCACGGCGGGCGCATTCTCCGGCGTCAGGACGAAGCCGGGTTGGGCCGCGCGGGCGCGCTCGACAAAGAGGGCGATGGCCGCGACCTCGATCAATACCTCCGGCGGGGGCAAGGGCCCGCGATCGGGGAGGCCCAGCGGCGGCACGGGGAACTCGTGCTCGCCGGGCAGTTGGAGCCGTTCCCGACTGGTCACCAGCACGCACAGCCCGGGCGCCGCAGCCAGTAGCCTGCTCACCCAGCCGGCCGCGGCCAGGACCTGCTCGAAGTTATCCAGCACCAGTAGCATCTGGCGGGAGGCCAGATAGGTTTGCAGGCAAAGGAACAGCGGCCGGTAGCCGACCTCGGGGACGCCCAGTGTGCCGGCGATCGCCGGGATAACCAGGGCCGGGTGCTGTACCGGCGCCAGGGCCACGAAGTAGACACCATCGGCAAAATCGTCCAGCAAGGTCGCCGCGGCCTGCAGCGCGAGGCGGGTTTTGCCCGTCCCGCCGGGGCCGGTCAGCGTCACGAGGCGCGCCCCGGCCGGGCGCAGCAACGCGGCGACGGCCGCCACAGCCGGGGCGCGGCCGATCAGTGGCGTGGCCGGCGCGGGTAAGTTGGTCGCGTAGCGGCCGCGGGTCGCCAGCGGCGGAAACTCCGCCCGGCCTGGTTGTGCTTCCATCTGTCCTGGTTCCTGTCCGCCGGCCCCGGGCCCGAACGCGCGGATCGACATGCGCCCAGTTATTATAACATAGCGCGATTCGCTTCCGCCCGGACTCCGCATGCCCGGGGCGCCGCCCTGGGTATTTTCTTGTCGCCCGACTAGCGAAATCACCGGGGCGCGCCGGTCACAAAAGGCAGACAATGCGAGGGTCAGGGGGTTCTGTTGCCAAAATTTTCGCATCCGCTATATCTAGGCGCGGGCAATGGCCAGGGCGCCAGCGCGCTCTGGCCATTGCGGATGGCTGAGAGCTAATGAACGAGCGACGATCAACGATCACGGAGTCATGCGAGTGACAGGCCGCAAGCGAAGAAAGGAAGAACAGTTCATGAACAGGTACATCTGGCTCGTTAGCGTTGCCGCCCTGCTGGCGGTCATTGCGCTGCTCGGCCTGGCCGGCGCGGCGCAGGCCCATTTCGCGGCGGCCAATCCCGGGGCGGCGCCCGCCGGCCCCGCGCTGCCCAAGCTCCCGCCACCGACCACGCCCCCGGCCACGCCGGCCTGCGGCCTGGGTTGGAGCGTGGTCGACAGCGCCAACCCCGGCCCGATCGCCCGCGTGCTCAACGGGGTGGCGGCGGTGGGGGCCAACGATGTCTGGGCCGTCGGCTACTACAATGACGGCACCCATGACCAGACGCTGACCGAGCACTGGAACGGCACGATCTGGTCGGTCGTGCCCAGCCCCAACCCCGGCGTAGCGCATTCCTACCTCTACGCGGTGGCGGCGGTGGCGGCCAACGACGTCTGGGCCGTCGGCAGCTACGGCTACGCCGCCCAAGACTTCACGCTGACCGAGCACTGGAACGGCACGATCTGGTCGGTCGTGTCCAGCCTCAGCCCCGGCTCGGCCACCAACGTCTTCACCGGGGTGGCGGTGGAGTCCAGCGACGACATCTGGGCCGTCGGCTACTATAACCGCGGCTTTCGGGCGACGCTAACCGAGCACTGGGACGGCGCAAGCTGGACGGTGGTGTCCAGCCCCATTTTTGGTGATGGTGACAACTACCTGCTCAGCGTGGCGGTGGTGGCGGCCAACGACGTCTGGGCCGTCGGCCGCTTCGCGAACGGCACTATCGACCAGACGCTGACCGAGCATTGGAATGGTGCGGCCTGGTATGGCGTGGCCAGCCCCGACGGCAGCACGACCCACAACAACCAGCTCACCGGGGTGGTGGCGCTGGGGCCCAGCAACGTGTGGGCCGTCGGCCACTACTTTAACGGCAGTGTGGAGCAAACGCTGGTGGAGAACTGGAACGGGGTCCTCTGGACCGTCTTCAGCAGCCCGAACCAAGGCACCGGCAGCAACTTCCTCACCGGGGTGGCCGTGGCGGGGACCACCGACGTCTGGGCCGTCGGCTACGCCGACAACGGCGGCATCCTCAAGACGCTGATCGAGCGCTGGAACGGCACGATCTGGTCAGTGATCACCGGCACCCCCAACGTCGGCACGGGCAACAACCACCTCAACGGAGTGGCGGTGGTGGGGGTGGCCGACTTCTGGGCCGTCGGCGACTACAATGACGGCACCCATAACCAGACGCTGACCGAGCACTGGGATGGCCAGATCTGGTCGGGTATGCCCAGCCCCACTGCCACACCAGCAGGCGAGCTGCGCGGGGTGGCGGTGGTGGCACCCAACGACGTCTGGACCGTCGGCCGGTACAACAACGGCCCGTGGCAGACGCTGACCGAGCACTGGAACGGCACAAGCTGGACGGTCACGACGAGCCTCAATACAGGCACGGGCGACAACGCACTCACCGGGGTGGCGGCCGTCGGGCCCAACGACGTCTGGGCCGTCGGCTACTACGCCAGCGGCAGCATATACCGCACGCTGACCGAGCACTGGGACGGCACCAGCTGGACGATCAAGACGGGCCTTAATGTCGGCCAGGGGGACAACGGCCTCACCGGTGTGGCGGCCGTGGCGGCTAATGATGTCTGGGCCGTCGGCTACTACAATGACGGCACCCATAACCAGACGCTGATCGAGCATTGGAACGGCAGCGCCTGGTCGGTCTGGACCAACAGCCCCGATCCGGGCACCGGCAACAACTACCTCACGGGAGTGGCGGCGGTGGCGGCCAACGACGTTTATGCCTCCGGCTACTACGACGACAGCGGCGCAGAAAAGACAATGATCGCGCACTGGGACGGCATTAACTGGTCGTTCGTGTACGGAGTTTCCGGCACGACCAGCAATTTCCTCTACGGGGTGGCGGTGGTCGGAGCCAACGACGTCTGGGCCGTCGGCGACTACTACAACGGCACCATCGAGCAGACGCTGACCGAGCATTGGAACGGCACAAGCTGGTCGGTCGTGTATGGCGCCAATTCCGGCACCGGCAACAACTACCTCACGGGAGTGGCGGCGGGACGGGCCAACGACGTCTGGGCCGTCGGCAAGTACTACAACGGGGCCGGGGCCATTTACCAAGCGCTGACCGAGCACTGGGACGGCAGCGCCTGGTCGGTCGTGTCGGGCGCCAATAGCGGCACGACCGACAACAGTCTTATCGGGGTGGCGGATGAGCGTGTGGCGGGGACCTACAACGCCTGGGCCGTGGGCTATGACAGCACCGGCACCGCCGACCTGACGCTGACCGAGCAATACGCCATCAACTTCAGCGACGTTCACCCGACCGAC
>DATGEF010000565.1:0-6902 GCA_035310405.1 Chloroflexia bacterium
TCCTCGACTCGATCCACGCGGGCCGGGTGCGGGTGGCCGGCGCCCTCCACCATTTCACGCCGGAGGGCGCCTGCTTCGCCGACGGCCATTGCGAATCCTTCGACGCGGTCGTGCTGGCCACCGGCTTCCGCCCCGCGCTCGACTACCTGGCCGGCTATGTCGTCGTGCCTGACCAGAAGCAGGCCCGCCTGCCCATCCAGGCGGCGGCCGCCCCGAACCTCTACTTCGTCGGCCTCTATTACGACGGTCTGGTCGGCACCCTCTTCCAGATCGGCCGCCAGTCCCGCGCGGTCGCCCGCCGGGTCCAGCGCTCCGGCGCCGCCCAGCTCCCCGATGCCTGGGTCGAGGCCGGCGTACCGACGAAGTCCTGAGTTAAAAGTGCGGCATGCGCAGTGGCTATTGGCCGACGCCTTCGGCAAACTGCATGCTCACCAGTTTCCAGTGCTTATTTTCCTGCACCAGCCGGGCGGTGAACGGCACATCGGCGCGCCCACTGTATGAGACGGCGCCGCTAATGGTGGCCGTGGTCCCGCTCGTGCCGCTGAAAAAGTTATAACTCTGCTGATGGATGGTCCGATACCCGTCGAAATAGGCGCGGTGAGTGCGGAAGAGCGTGGCGAGGTCGTTGGCGGTCACGCTGCTGCCGGCGGCAGTAGTGAACAGGGCATACGCCGCGCGGGAGTCATCGCGCACGCCGGCCTGCATGAACTGGTCGAGCACAGCTTGGGTGGCTGCACTCTCCTGGCCCATGTCCTGGAACAGCTGTACGCCGCCGATCGTCGTCAACACGCCACAGACGCCACACACCAGGATGAGCACGCCCAGCACCCCGAGGACCCAACGCCGGGCGGAGCGCGGCGCGGGCGCCCCCGGGGGCCCGCCGTAAAGCGGCGGCCCCCCGGCCCCGCCATACACCAGGGGGGGCGGAGGCACCCGATCCCCGGCGAAAGGAGCCGGGTGGTCCCGCTGAAACGCGGCCACACTGGCCGCATCGAGCGCTAACCCGCACTGCGCACAGCGTTCCTGCCCCACGGTAATGGGTGCCCCACATTGGGGACATGTGTATCCCGGCTGATCCATGGCGTAACACTCCTTTGCTACCCCAGTATACCGCCGGGGGCATAAGCACACCATAAAGAAAGCCCGGGCCGCTATAAGCGAAAGCTAAGAATCGCCAACAACGGCCGGACCCGTGGATCACTCCTCGAACAACGGCGGCCAATGGGCGGCCGGCGCCAGGTGGGCGGCGCGGGTGAAGAGGTGGGTCAGGGCCGCGTGCTGCGCGGGGGTCACCGTGCCGCCGATGGGGGGCAGGCGGTCCAGGGCCGCGGCGAAGGGCGGGCCGAGATCCTCGGCCAGCAGCAGGCGGTCGCCGCGAAAGGCGGGCGCCCAGGATGCGTCCGCCAGATCGGCCGCCCGCACATAGGGCAGGGCGGCGGCGTAGTGCACAGGCACGGGCGCCCGGCCCAGCACGCCCGGCTGGGCGCGCAGCAGGGCGGCCAGCGTGGCCGCGTAGCGATAGGCCTGCACCAGCGGATGCTGCGCCCGGGCGCCGTTGCGGAAAGCGACCCGGCTGTCGTCGGCCTCCGTGATCGAGGCCGCCCGCCAGCCTTTCACTTCGACCACGGTGAGCCCCGCGGCCCCCAGCAAAATCAGGTCGGCATGGAAGGGCGTGGCCGCCCGGCGGGGGTTGGCACCCCGGCCAGGCAGGGCCGCCTGGAACCAGCCGGTCCAGGTCGCGTCCAGGAACGCGGCCGCCGCCGCGAACAGGACCCGCTCCCCGGCGTTGGCCGTGGCCGGGCAGGCCGGCGGATAGAGCCGCGCCATCATTCGATTCCTCCCGAGGTCCCAGGGCAGCCCCCCGCGGGCCGGACAACCGCCACAGCAACCGGGCGGCCTACCGCCCGTTCTATTATACGCGAGCCCGGCGTCCCTGTACCTGCCTGCTGCTTGCGGGATCGCTTGCCCTTTCCGCCCGTTGGCATTACAATAGGGAGAACACTCATGTTGCGCGTCTCCTATGACACGTGCTTCTATAATAGCGCCAGTACCAGCGCATGGCCCGGGGATCGCTTCTCGCATAGCTTCGGTCGGTTGGCCCGCCGCGTCAGGCTTAGAGGAGTTCACCACCAGATGCAGCCCAATCCGCGCGAGGTAGCTGGGGGTAGCCTATTTATGCCACCGCAGCCTCGCGCGCCCCGCCAGCCCCCAGACGCCGCCCCTGCGCAGCCCACCGGCGCGGCCGTCTCCATCCGGCCCTCCCCCCTGCAGCTCTTGAATGAGCTGGCGAAGAGCGATCCGGGCTCCCGGCTCGACCAGGACCAGGTCGCCCGCCTGGCCGAGGTGGCCGACGTGCAGATCTTCGCGCCGGGCGAACTGCTCTTCAGCGAAGGCGATCCGAGCGACGCGGTCTACCTGGTGGTGTCGGGAGAAGTGGAATTTACGCAAGCGGGCAGCGAGAACCTGCAGCTGATGCCGCGCGGCTATGGCGAGTTTGTCGGCGAGATGGGCGTGATCGAAAACCAGCCCCGCTCCGCAACGGGACGCGCGCGGGGGCCGGTGCAGGTGTTGCGCTTCACGAACAATGCCTTCCTGGAGCTGATCCGCACCGCGCCCTTCCTGATCTGGAAACTGATGCGCAACATCAGCTTTGCGCTGCGCCATCGGGAGCAGGAATATATGGAGCGGCTCCAGCTGCGCAACAAAGAGCTGGCCGAAGCCGCCGCGCGCCTGCAAAACATGAACAATGTGTTGGAGCAACTGGTCGCCGATCGCACCCGCGAGCTGGCCGCCGCCAACGAGCGCCTCGAAGCCCTGGCGGTCACGGATGAGGTCACCGGGCTCTACAACCGGCGCTTCCTGCAGCAGACTCTGGAGCGGAAAGTCGCGGCGGTCCCGGAGGTGGCCCATCCCTTTACGGTGATCATGGTCGATATCGACAACTTCAAGCACTACAATGACCGCAATGGGCACCTCGCCGGCGACGGGGTGCTGCGGAAAGTCGGCGAGCTGCTGCGCCAGGTGATCCGCGGCGGGGATATTATCGCGCGCTACGGCGGGGAAGAATTCTGTATTGTGCTGGAGAACGTGGCCAAGCCCGCGTCCCTGCGGGTGGCCGAGAAGCTGCGCCGGGCCGTGATGGAGCACGAGTTCCCGAAGGGCTATCTGCAGCCCCTGGGCGCGCTGACCATCAGCCTCGGCGTGGCCGCCTACCCCGAGGATGCCGCCGAGGTCATGACGGTGCTCGACAAGGCGGACCAGGCCCTCTACCTGGCGAAAAACAACGGGCGCAACCAGGTGGCGACCGTGGATGCGGCGTCAGGCTCCCGCCGCGACGATTGAGCACGACGGCAGCGGCCGGTTGCGGCCCCGCCAGAGCAGCGCACCCCCGGGCGTGGCGCGCGTGTCCCAGTAGAAGGCCAGGCCATTGCCGTCAGGATCAGTGCAGTAGAGGGTCCAGCTGATGCAGTGATCCACCGGGGCCACCGCGACGCCGGCTGCCGTCAGTTGGCGGTAGACCGCCGCCAGCGCCGCCCGGTCCGGGACCAGAAAGGCGACATGATAGAGCCCGGTGTGGCGGCAGGACGGCTGCGGCGCCGCCGGCCCGACGCTTTGCAGGACGATCGCGGGCGGGCCGCCGTCGGCCGTGAGCGCCGCGTAGCCCTCGTCCATCCGCTCGACGACCTGCCAGCCTAACACGCCGCTGTAGAAGGCGAGCGCCCGGTCCAGGTCGCGCACTTTCAGGTGGATGAATCCTAATTGCGTCTCGTATTTGCCCTCGTCCATCGCGACCACCTTTGCTAGGCTATGCTGATCCGGATCTGGTGGGCCCAGGGGTCGGCCAGGGTCAGCGACTGCGCCGCGGGCACAAAAGGCACGCCCGCGGCCGTGAGCCGCGCGGCGACGCGGGCGAGCTCGGCGGCGTCCGGCACGACGATGCTGAACTCGCGCAGCCCGGCGCTCCCCGCCGGGGCCGGCCCCGCGCCCCGGCTCTGCCAGGTATTGAGCCCCAGGTGGTGATGGTACCCGCCGGCCGAGACGAAAAGCGCGCCCGGCAGCGTGACCACCACGTCGAACCCGAGCACGTCGTGATAGAACGCCTGCGCCTGCGGGATATCGCCGACTTGCAGATGCATATGGCCGAGCCGCGTGCCCGCGGGCAGGCCGGCCCAGGGGCGCGGGTCCCGCGCCAGCTCGCCCAGCAGGCTCTCGAAGTCGATGGGGTCCGAGGCCATGCGGATCTGGCCGTCGACCCGCGGCCACTCCGCCCGCGGGCGGTCGCGGTAGATCTCGATCCCGTTGCCATCCGGGTCGTCCAGGTAGAGCGCTTCGCTCACCAGGTGGTCGGCATAACCGCTCAACGGATAGTGCATTTCGGCCAGCCGCCGGAGCGCGCAGGCCAGGTCGGCGCGGCTCGGCAGCAGGATCGCAAAGTGGTACAGCCCCGTGGCCCGGGCCGGTTTGGGTCGCGCCCCGGCCTGGCCCACCAGCTCCAACAGAGGTGTGTCGCCAGCGCCCAGGGTCGCGCGCGTCGCCTCCTGTGTCAACAACTGGAAGCCGAGCACATCCTGGTAAAAGCGCAGCGCGCGCTCCAGGTCGGCGACCGTCAGCGCCAGCATGCCCATCTGGGTCGCGGGGTGGAGCGTCGCCGTGGACGCCGGGTGTAATTCGTTCTGGATCATGGTCTCTCCTTGAGAGCAGTCAGCGGTGTGCTACGCACCGCTTTGCGATCAGCGGTCAGCGGTCAGCAAGCAGCGGACAGCCAGAACCGGCTGAGGGGCGGCACCAGGCTAACTGCACGCGTTTCTGTGGTCGCCCGCCCTTTTTATACTCCCCCAGCATACCAGGCGGGTGTCCCAAGCGGCGTCCTCTGTGCCGTCCCCCGCCCGCCCTACTTTCCGGGCCGGCGCCCCTTGTCTGGCCTTGACACGGCCCTAGCCGCTATGGTACGTTTAAGCGCATATACGAGCCGGCCTGGTCTTCCCCGATCACCCGGGCTCTACACCAGCAGGGCGCGCAGAAGGATTTTCCCGGTATGGCGACAGCGGCTCCCCCAGGCGACGATCGCTCGAAGCAAAGCGCCCGGCTCAAGCAGTTTATCGACCTGGACACCCCGATCAACATCGGCGTCATCGGCTTCCTGCTGGTGCTCGGCACCGTCTTTCCGGGGCTCCAGGTGGTGCCGATCTTCGTCCTGATGGTCGTCTTGAATATCGGCGCCCTGCAATGGGCGCGGCGCCAGCTGCGGCGTAATAATATCGACGCCGCGATCCTGGCCATCTGCGTCAGCCTCTGGATCATGGTGCTGACGACGACTTTCGTCGTGCCGCAGATCTACCCGATCCTGATCTTGCTCGTCGTCTGGTCGGTGGCGGTCGCCTTCCCGTATGTCAACCAGCGCACTCTCTTGTCGCTGATGAGCATCGCGACGGGAGTCGCGGTGATCAGTTCTCTTTTTTCGGCCCGCCCGGACCCCTTCGGGCTGCTGCAGATCGTGCCCGACGCGATCTTCATCGGGGTCAATATGCTGTTCGTCCCGGTCTTCACGGGCTTCATCTTCCTGTTCCTCTGGCACTATAGTAAGCGGCTGCTGGAGACGCTGGAGGAGACCCGGGCGGCGAACCTGGCCCTGCAGGAGTCCGAGCGATCCCTGGAGAGCAAGGTCCTGGAGCGGACGGCCGAGCTCGCGCAGAAGAACGGGGCCCTGCTGCGTTCCCAGGAGGAGTTGGCCGTGGCCCGCGACAAAGCGCTGGAGGCCAACCGGGCCAAGAGCGAGTTCCTGGCCAACATGAGCCACGAGATCCGCACACCCATGAACGGCGTGATCGGCATGACTGGGCTGCTGCTCGACACCCCCCTCACCGCGGAACAGCACGATTTCGTGGAGACGGTCCGGCACAGTAGCGATGCCCTGTTGACGATCATCAACGATATCCTGGATTTCTCCAAGATCGAAGCCGGCCGGCTGGAGCTGGAAAACCAGCCGTTCAATCTGCGCGAATGTATCGAGGCCGCGCTCGATCTGCTGGCCGGCCGGGCCGCGGAGAAAGACCTGGACCTTGCCTACTTGATCCAGGTCGAAACCCCGGGCATGCTGATCGGCGACGTGACCCGCCTGCGCCAGATCCTGGTCAACCTGCTCAGCAACGCCGTGAAATTCACCGAGCACGGCGAAGTCGTCGTCTCCGTAACCGCCGAGCCCGCCGGCGAGCCGGCAATGCCCCTCAATCCGTCCAGCCCCCAACCCCCAACCCCCAACCCCCCGGAATACCGCCTGCACTTCGCGGTGCGCGATACGGGGATCGGCATCCCGGCCGATCGGATGGACCGCCTGTTCCGTTCCTTCAGCCAGGTGGATACGTCGACCACCCGCAAGTATGGCGGCACCGGGCTCGGCCTGGCGATCAGCAAGCGCCTCGCCGAGCTGATGGGCGGCACGATGTGGGTCGAGAGCACCCCGGGCCAGGGCTCGACCTTCCAGTTCACCATCCGCGCCGCCAGCGCGGCCGGGCCCGTGCCGGTTTACCTGACCGGCAGCCAGCCGGAGCTGCGGGGCAAGCGGCTGTTGATCGTCGACGACAACGCCACCAACCGGCGCATCCTGACGCTCCAGGCCCACTCCTGGGGCATGATCTCCCAGGAGACGGCCTCCCCCCGCGAAGCCCTGGCCTGGATCCGCGGCGGCGCGACGTTCGATGTCGCCGTGCTCGACATGCAGATGCCCGAGATGGATGGGGTGGCCCTGGCCGCCGAGATCCGGCAGGTGCATGACGCGCGCCGGCTGCCCCTGGTGATGCTGACCTCGATGGGCCAGCGCGAGCCGGAGGCCGCCAGTACCCCATTCGCCGCCTACCTGCACAAGCCGATCAAATCCTCCCAGCTCTACAACGCGCTGATCGGCA
>DATGEF010000566.1:0-8925 GCA_035310405.1 Chloroflexia bacterium
CCGACCCCCGACCCCCACTCCCTCGTCGTCACCGCCCTGACCCCCGACCCCCGACCCCTGCCCCCTCGCTACTGGGCAATCGCGGCGCGGATGCCCACGTCCAGCGACTCCAGGGCGGCCACGGCCGCATCGTTCGGCGCGGCGACCAGGTGCGGCTCGAAGTGCTGCATGGTGATGCAGTTCGTCGGGCAGATCTGCGCGCACAGCCCACAGCGGATGCAGAGATTCTCGTCCATGATCATGGCCGCGCCCGACGTCCAGCCTTTGGCCTCCATCAGCCGCGGCTCGAACGGCAGGGTATTGATGCTCTCGATCAACTCCAGGTCGGCCATATGAATGACGTTGACCGGGCAGACCTCGACGCAGGCGTTGCAGAGGATGCAGTTGTCGCCGTCGACGAAGATATTGAGCTGGCATTGCAAACAGCGCTTGGCCTCCTCGAACGCCTCATCGTGCGCGAAGCCGAGCTCGACCTCCGTCGTCAGGTTAAAGCGCTGCTCCAGGGGCAGCATCGGCATTTCCTGCCGGGGCACCGCGTCATAGTCGTCGCCCTCGACCAGGCGGCGCTGCATGGTGTCCGCGGTCCAGATCGAGATCGGCTGCCAGCTCAGACGCATGGCGGCATCCTGGGGATACTCCTGGCGCAAGGTCTGGGTTTGCGCCCATTCTTCGAGACTGCGCGTGACGTCCAGGTGGTAGTCGGAGACATAGTCCTGGTAGGGCACCAGGGCAAACTCGGCACGCAGGGTGACTTTCTCGTCTTCCGGCGTGGCCCCGCGCAGGTACTGGTCGATGGCGATGGCCGCCTTGTGCCCGTCGCCGATCGAGGCGATGATCGTGCGGGCGCCGGCCACGTAGTCGCCCCCGGCGAAGATGCCCGGCACGTTCGTCATCCAGGTGACCGGGTTCACCTCCGGCCGGTTGCGCCGGGACACCTTGACCCCGGCGTCCGCCAGGTAGCCGACGTCGGAGTTCTGGCCCGTGGCCGCCACGACGGTATCGACGTCCAGGATAAACTCGGTGCCGGGGATCGGCACGGGCGCGCGCCGGCCCGACGCGTCGGGATCGCCCAGGCGATTGCGCACGCACTTCAGGCCGACGACCTTGCCGTCGGAGATCAGCACTTCGGTCTGCGAGACCAGGAAGCGGAACTCGATGCCCTCGATCTCGGCCTCGCGCGCCTCTTCGTCGTAGACGAGCATCTCGTTGCGGCTGCGGCGGTAGATGACGTAGACTTTCTCGGCGCCCATGCGCAAGGAGGACCGGGAGCAGTCCATCGCGGTGAAGCCCCCGCCGATGACCGCCACGCGCTTGCCGACGAACGGGTACTTGTGGATGTTGATTTTCTCCATAAAGTGGAGGCCGGGATAGAGCCCCACGATGTTGTCGTAATCCTCGCCCGGGATCTCCATCTTCTGCGGCACCTGGGTGCCGCAGGCCAGGAACACCGCGTCATGCTGGGCTTTGAGATCGGCGAGGGCGATCGCGTGCGGCTTGCCCTCTTCGATCACTTCGGGGGTGATCGTCCGCCCGATGGGCGCATTGAACTTGATCTCGACGCCCATGGCGCCCAGGTACTGGTCGATCTCCTCGGCACAGAGATCGCGCGGCAGGCGCCACTCCGGGATGCCTACGGTGAGCATGCCGCCGGCCACTTTCAGCGCCTCGTAGATGGTGACCCCATAGCCCAGCTTGGCCAGGTCCCGCGCCGCGGCGATGCCGGTCGGCCCAGCGCCGACGACGGCCACGGTTTGCGTCTTGGTGCGGGCGGGGCGCGTCCAGGGGTACTGTTCGGTGCGGTTATCGGAGGCCACGCGCTTGAGCCAGCAGATGGCGATCGGCTTATCCACCCGGCCGCGGCGGCAGGCTTGCTCGCAGGGCCGGGCACAGACGCGGCCCAGGATGCCCGGGATGACATTATCTTCCAGATTGATGCGATACGACTCGTCGTAATCCTCGACGGCGATATGCGCGATATAGCGCGCCACGTCGGTATAGGCCGGGCAGGCATACTGGCAGGAGATATTGGCCAGGAACCACTCGCTGTCGCCGGTAGACAACTTATAGGGCTGGGTGTCGTGCTCGGCATGGCCCACCCGGCTTTCCGAGCGCACCAGGGCCATCAGTCGCATTCTCTCATCGGGCATCAGGGTCTCCTCCTAGACTCCAGCTAGATCCCCCACCCTAGCCGCAGCATCCAGCCCTGGTCCTCGATCGTCGAGTCCGGGCCGTGGCCGGGATAGAAGCGGGTGGTCGGCGCTAAATCGGCTAAGCGGCGCAAGCTGGCATACAACTGGACCTCGTCGCCGCCGGGCAGGTCAGTGCGGCCCATGCCCTGGTCGAACAGGGTATCGCCGCTGAACAAGAGATCGGCCGCTTCTGCGTACAAACAACAGGAGCCCGGCGTATGCCCGGGCGTGTGCCAGACCGTAAAGGACGTGGGCCCCAGCGCCAACACGTCGCCTTCCTGGAGCAGGACGGTCGGGGTGCTGGGCGGGATGGTATACGGCAGCCGCAGCAGCGTGCTCTCGGGCCGCGCCAGCCGCTCGGCGTCGGCGGCATGCACGAGCAGCGGCGCGCCGGTGGCGGCCACCAGCGCGGCATTATCGCCGATGTGGTCCCAGTGCCCGTGCGTATTGACGATGCGCACCACCCGCACCCCGAGGGCCGCCACGCGCTGCAGCAGGGCGGCGCTGCTCCCGATCGGCGCGTCGACGATCATCGCCTCCCCGCCGGCCGCGTCGGCCACCAGGTAGCTATTAGTGTCGACCGGACCAGATGTGATACGCTCGATAATCACGACAATCACTCACTGACGACTGACGACTGACGACTGACGACTCGTCTCCCTGCCTACTGCCTACTGCCTACTGCCTACTCGTCTGCCGACTGACGACTGACGACTGACGACTGACGACTGACGACTACGCCGCGCGGCGCGCATCTGGATCAGGCGCAGGGGCCGGGCCTCGGGCAGGGGCGGCGTCGGGCGCGGGGTCGGGCTCCCGACCACGCCTGCGGGCCCCAGGGTCGCCGGCGCGAGCAGCGTGATGAGCAGGCGGGCCGCCTCGGGGCTGCGGTTCAGCAGCCGGTGGGGCTGGCCCGCCGTCCAGGTCAGGGCATCGCCGGCCGCGAGGCGCGTCCGGGTGCCGGCTTGCTCGGCCTCGACGACTCCGCGGAGCACGACGAGGCTTTCTTCCCCGTCGTGGTGGTGCCCCGGCGCGCCCAGGGCTGTGCCCGGCGGCAGCTGGACCACGAAGCTGCGCACCAGGGCGCCGGGGGCGCTGATTTCGCGCACGGCCGGGAGCGCGGGCGCCGGGGCCGCCAGGATCAGGCGCCCCCCGGCCGGCCGCCGGCGGGCCGGGACGGCTTCCTCTCCCAGGAGCGCGCCCGGCACGACATACGGCGCGGGCGGCGGCTCGCCAATGCCCCGCAACAGGTCGACCACCGCCAGGTCCAGGGCGGCGGCCAGCCGCTCCAGGGTATCGAGCGACGGCGAGGTTTTATCGTTCTCCACCTGGCTCACGAAGCCCTTGGACAGCCCCGCGGCGGCGGCCAACTCGGCGATCGTCAGCCCGCGCCGCGTGCGTGCGGCGCGCAAATGCGGACCCAGCTCCATGGTCCCACTCCGTCCTGCTCCGGGCGGTAACCGCCCGGGTTTTAGCCCCGGTAAACCATGTTTGCTATAACTATACTCGGGCCGCCCTGTGACGTCAAGAGGCGCGGCCGGCGCCGTCGGGGGGGCGGCAGGATTTTGCCCCGGCGACCGGGGACTTTCCTAACCCCCCTGCCCCCCTGCCCGGGCGCGGGCAGGGGGGTGCTAGGCACCCCTCCCGGGGACCCGGTCGCTGGCGCCCCTTCCCTGCCAGGGAAGGGGTTGGGGGTTAGGAATGCTCCCGCGCCGCCCTCTCGCCGCCCTGCCGGGATGCAAAATCCTGCCGCGCAGCCGGCCCGGGCGGGCGCCTGATCGCTTTCTGATCGGTTCTGTTCTATACTGGCACAGAGACCCGGGAAGCAGCCCCAGGCGGGGATTATCGGACGACGTGGCACAGTTATTGCTATATTTAGAGGCGACGTCGTCATCTCACACTCTAGCCAGAAGGATCGCTACCATGCTCACCCTCCGCATTCACGGCAGCAAAGGCCTCCACGGCCGGCATCTGGGCCTGCTCGGCCTCCTCTTCGCCGTCCTGGTGGTGGGCGCGGTCGTGGCCCATCAGGTCGGGCACCCGGGCTTTAGCAGCCCGCCCGCGCCGGCCTATGTGAGCCACACCAGCTCGCTGGTCGGCACCGCCGACGGCACCCTGCTGGAGGGGGCCGGGGCCGTGCCCGAGTCGCCGGCCCCGCCGGCGCGGCTCCCGGGCTTGCTGCTGGCCGGCCTGGCGGTCCTGGGCCTGAGCATCCTCGTCGTCGGCATTGGCACCGTTTATACTCGACTCTGCCACCGCCTGGCGTAACCCGGCGCGGCACCTTCCCTTTGTCCCGCCCCGGGCTTGTGGCGCCGGGGCTTCTTATTGTCCGCCGCGACCCGACGCCTCGCCCCGTACACAAAAGGACGCCATTATGAGCACGGACCTGCCACCGCTCGGCACGTATACGCCCGCCGATATCCCGTGGGCCACGATCGAGGCCCGGCTCCGCGCCGCCTTCCACTACTGGCTGAGCACCACGCGCCCCGACGGGCGGCCGCATGCCGTGCCGATCTGGGGGGTCTGGGAGCAGGGGGCGTTCTATTTCTACACCGAGCCGCAGACGCAGAAAGCCCGCAACCTGGCCGCCCACCCCGCGGCCGTGGTCCACCTGGAGAGCGCCGACGACGTGATCATCGTCGAAGGGCCAACCAGCGTGGTGCCGGAGGCGGATGAGCAATGGCGGCAGGTGGAAGCGGCCCTGTTCGACAAATACAAAGACCCCGACTCGGGCGCCGGACTCCGCCTGAGCGCCGCCCCCCGCCCGCCGGTGGTCTACCGCCTGCAACCCCGCCATGTGCGGGCCTGGGCCCACGGCAACAGCTTTGCTCAGGCGCACTGGCACTTCGGGTAGGTGCGTTACTTTGCCAGCCAGCGCGAACAGGCGCTGGTCGCGCTACGCCAGGAGCGGGATGCGCTCCAAGCCGAAAAGGCCCTGACCCGGCAACTGAAGACCGAGATCGCGGAGCTGCATATCGAGATCAACCAGCAGCTCCGCGAACGCGAAGTCGTGCAGATCACCGACAACGACTATTTTCGCGACTTGCAACAGAAAGCCGCACGGCTTCGCACCCGCCAAGCTAGCGCGCCGGTCAGGGAGTAGGATCACTCGATTCAGTAGGGATCAGGGGGAGCTTTTGTGTTTTCGTCTCGGTTTGGGAATCCCGGCGCGATCTACCATAGCGCTGGGCCTCCGCTGTTCCCCCCACCCAGGGCCGGGGCAACTGGCGCGTCGCGGCCGGCGCCCCAGGTCGCCCCAGCGGCCACATGGGCGGCGGAACTGCTCGGGGCGGGTTTTTTCGGTCTATAATTTCCCGCTTGAACCGATCCACAAGGGCCCCCGCCTCCGCTTCCCGGTTCTGGGGAATCGGGATCCGCACTTCGTAGCTTCTATTATTCCGCATGCCTAACTCGCAGAGCCGAAACTTCAGTAAGGAAACAGCGGCCGTCGATACGGAAACATCAAGCAAGCGCAGCTCGCGACCAATCATCGGATTCAGATCGCCCCGCAACGGAATATACAGCCCGGCTTCATACAGCCCGTCACGCATAATCGTAATCGCGGGCGGCCCTATTTGGCGCGCCGTATGTCGCTGCTTTGCCTGATCAAAGCGAATGGCCCCGATCAAGGCGACGATCAACATACAGACTCCCGAGGCTACCGGCAGAAACAGGCACACCGCAATTCCGTCGTGCGACTGCACGAACCCCTCAATACTGAATGCCAGAATGGCGCCCAAACCCAGCACGCCATAGCTGAGGAACATCTTGCGGATGTCCTGGCGGACGTCGTTCCATTCCTGAGCGTCGAATCGGCGCCATTCGTCTGGGGTATAGTGCCAGGTCGTCCAGATCGGATCGCTCATCATTTGCGGTATTCTCTCTGCCGCAAGCCGCGGGGTTGGGCCGTTCGCCGACCAGGCCCCGGTGGCTAAACTGCGGCCACCGGGGCGATCAGCGCCGGGCCGTCCTGCGCCGGACTGTTGACTGCCGCGGAGACGGGATAGGCGACCATGGCGTCGGCCGGGTAGGGCTGGAGGAGGGGCAAGAGCGCATCCGGGTCCTCGACGGCCGGGTCCAGCCAGCGGGCTTCCGCCGCGCGCGGCAGGATCACTGGCATGCGCTCGTGGATCGGCCGGAGCAGCGGGTTGGCCGCCGTGGTCACGATGGTGTAGGTCGCCAGCTCCGCGCCGTCCGGGCCGTGCCAGATATCGTAGAGCCCGGCAAAGGCAAACAGAGCGCCCGGCCGGTCGCCGTCCAGGACCTGCATATGGTAGGCCTGGCGGGCGGCTTTGCCGGCGGCGTCAGGCCGCACCTGCCACTCGTAAAACCCGGTGGCCGGCACCAGGCAGCGCTGCCGACGGAGCGGCCCGCGGTACGCCGGCTTCTCGGCCAGCGTCTCCACCCGGGCATTGATCGTCGCGTAGCGGGTGGACGGCTCTTTGGACCACGCCGGCACCAGGCCCCAGCGCATCGCCGCCAGGTGCGGCGCGCCATTCTGCACCACGACCGGATGCACCTGCCCCGGCGCCAGGTTATAGCGCGGGCCGCTCTCGGCCACGCTTGTGGCCGGCGCCAGGTTGAAGCGCGCGATCAGATCCTCTTTGCTCGCCCCCAGGGCGTAACGTCCACACATGTCTTGACTCCTTTCATGCGCATCTCCTGCGCATCGCGGGTGTACGCCCCCGGACCAGGGCGCCGGCCACGACAGGGGGATATCGCGCGGCGCCTGATCCGGGAAACGTGTCTACTCTCTTTATCCCTTGGAGCGCCCGGAAAGCGGAACCCCCCGCCGCGCTTACGCGTGATCATGCTCGGAAAGCCAGATTGCGGCCCCCAGCACCCTCCCGACAAACAAAATAAGTACGCCGGGCAGAACCAGGGGGGAATCGGCGAGATCCCACGATTTCAGCGCTATCAACACACCAAAGATCAGGCTACCGGCGACCAGGCGGCGACGTTGACTTCTTTCCACGCTCCCCTTTCCCCCGTCGGCGAGTCCATCAATTCATCACTATTTTTGCACTTTACGCCGCTTAGCGATCGCTTCCGACCTCCATGCTGCCACAACTGTGTAAGGGATAAACATTAGCAGAAATACTAAAATTTGTCATTCTGAGCGTAGCGAAGAATCCGTTGCTCCGTGGATCAGGTCGGCGTCGGCGGGCGTGGCACCCCCGCCGCCGGTGTGTGGCCGCCCCGATCACACCGTTGAGGCCGCCGGCGCGCGTCCCAGCGGATTCTTCGCTGCGCTCAGAATGACAAATCTTATGCTTCCTGTTAATAAAACACACTATCCTGCTATTAGTTGGACTTCCTGACTAGCCCCGATAGCCACTGCCCAAAAGCGCAAAGATAGTGAATTCATTAAGCCAGTCTGGAATAAGGAGTGATTGGTCTCTTGCAACTGGCACACGTCGTCCACCGTGACACTGCGGGTGCCGCCCAGCGCACTCATTTCCAGGACAACGGTATGGGAACCGTCTTCCAGAGCAATGGTCCATTCTTTGTGCGGCATGATGCGGTTCTCCTTCCCGTCTCAGGTTTCTTCCGGCTCGCGGAAGCGGTAGCCGATGCCGGGCTCGGTCTGGATGTAGGTGGGGCGCTGGGGGCGCTCCTCGATTTTGCCGCGCAGCTGGCCGATATAGACGCGCAGCAGCTGGGTTTCGCCGGCGTACTCGGCGCCCCAGACCTTGTGCAGGAGCGTGCCGTGGGTGATGACTTTGCCGGCGTGGGCCATCAGGATCTCCAGCAAGTGAAACTCCGTCGGGCTGAGATGCACCGGCGCCCCGCGCAGCGTCACCTGGTGGCGGGCCGGGTCGAGCACCAGGGCGCCATTGGTCAGCACCGGGGAGGCGGCCGTGGTGGCCGGCGTTTGCTGCTGGTGGCGCAAGGCTACCCGGATGCGGGCCAGCAGCTCGCCCACGCTGAAGGGCTTGGTCAGGTAGTCGTCGGCGCCGCGGTCCAGGGCGGCGATCTTGTCGCGATCGGCGCCGCGCACCGAGACGATGATGATCGGGGTGCTCGTCTGCTGGCGGAGCTCGCCGACCAGGGTCACGCCGTCGATATCGGGCAGGCCGAGGTCGAGCAAAATCAGGTGGGGCCGGAAGCGCGCGACCTCGGCCAGGCCCTCGGCGCCGGTGGTGGCCACGGCCACCTGGAAGTCGTGGGCTTGCAGGGCGGGGCGCAGCGCGCGGGCGATGGCCGGCTCGTCGTCGACAATCAGGATACGCAGACCGTTCATGGGCGGGAGCCTCCGGCCGGCGCGAGCGGCGGGGTGATCGGGACCGCATCGGGCAGGTCTTCGATGGGCAGGGTAAAGGTGATGGTCAACCCGGCCCCGGGCGGACTCTCCGCCCAGATCGTGCCGCCATGGGCGGCGATCAGGCCTTTGCTGATCGCCAGCCCCAGCCCCGTGCCGCCGTCGGGCCCCTGGCCGTTCTGCACCCGGTAGAATTTGTCGAACAGGTAGCCCAGGTGCGCGGGCGCCACGCCCGGCCCCTGATCTGCGACGCTGATCTCCAGATGATCGCCGTCGCGCCGGGCGGCGATGGCGAACGGCGTGCCCGGGGGCGTGTACTTCAGGGCATTCTCCAGCAGATTGGTCAGGACCTGGTCGATCTCGGTGAAATCGAGCTGCACCAGGGGCAGGTCCTCGGCCACGGCGACCGTGACCGGGTGGGCGGCCAGGCGGTGCTCCAGGCGCTCCAGCACCCCTTCGACGACCTCCTCGATC
>DATGEF010000567.1:0-14443 GCA_035310405.1 Chloroflexia bacterium
GCCGTGGAGCGGCTGACCGACCTGGCGCTGCTGGATGCCCAACAGCCCGATCTCTACAGCCCCCCGCGCTACACCCTGCACCCGCTCGCCCGGGCCTTTGCCTCGTCCCGGCTGGCCCTGCAGCCGGCCTTTGAATCGAGCGCGCGCGACCGCTGGGTCGGCTGGTATACCGCCCTGGTGGCGCAGGTCGGCTACTGCTGGGACGACCTCGACCGGCTCCGCCTGCTGGACCCGGAGCAGGAGACCGTCCACTCCGTGGTGCAGTGGACGCTGCAGAGCGGGCGCTATGCCGACACCCTGGCGCTGGCCCGCGGTGCGGGCTACTATTATTATGTGCGCGGGCTGTGGGACAAGAAGCCGCGCATCAACCTGATGCGCGCGCAGGCGGCGGCGAGTCTGGGCGATACGGTGGACGAAGTCGAGTCGCTGGCCTACCATGTACATATGCTGAGCCGGCAGGGGGAGATCGCCGAGGCCGAGAGCTACCTGGCGAAGCTCACCAGCCTGGCCGCGTCGCAGGAGCTGCCGGCGGCCGTCTTCTTCGAGTACCAGTACGCGACCGCGCTTTACTGGATGGCGCGGCGCAACTTCGATACGGCGCAGCAGGCCTGGGAAAAGAGCCTGGCGCGGGCCGAGCCGCTGCCGGCGCACCGCCATACGATCAACCTGCAGTGGCTGGCCAAGTGCCTCTACCAGAACGGCCAGCCGGGGCAGGCGCGGCGGCTGTTCCGCGAAGCGCTGGACGAGGCGATGCAGCTCGGCTTCCAGCGCACCGTGATCGCCAGCAAGCTGGGGCTGGCGGCCATCGACCTCGACGCGGGCAACCTGCAGGGCGCGGTGGCCAGCCTGGCCGAGAGCAGCGCGCTGGCCTACCAGTACCAGGACCGCGACAACCTGGCGCAGATCGAGCGCCTGTTCGCCCGCCTGCACGCCCAGCTGGGCGACCGAGCGGCCGCCAGCCGGGCGCTGCACGAGGCCATCGACCTCTTCCAGCGCCTGGGCATGCGCGCCGAGCTGGCCGAGGCCCGCGCCGAGCTGGCCCGCCTGGACACCCCGCCGGTCCCGGAGCCAGATCGCGCCCCGGTGGCAGCCTCTGGGTAACACTGGCTAGAGTTTTCTGCCAGCCAGAGGCGCGACTCGATCTGAGCGCAGGCTGTAGCGGCGGGGCTGGCCCCGCCTGGTGGGCGACCTCGCCCGCTCCCCACCGGGGGAGTTGCGGCGGCCGCGCCCGCGCGGTATACTGCGGGAGAGCTAGATCGTAACCCACGGAGGACGCCGATGACCGTCGCCACGTATGCGCTGGAAGTGAAACTGGTGGGGCCGGCCACCGGGCTGGAGGTGGACCTCTTGTCGCTGCAGGGGCTATGGACAGTGCCGCAATATCTCAAAATCACCGACTCTACCCGGTATCTGATCGAGTTTACCACGGGGGCCCTGGAGATCCTGCCCATGCCAACCGAGCAACACCAGACCATCCTTGAATTCTTTTATCGGGCCTTCTTCGTCTGGCTAGCGCAAGTTGGGGGGCGGGTGCATGTCGCGGCCTTGCGGTTGCAAATCAGCGCGGACAAATTCCGGGAGCCCGATCTCCTCCTGCTGCTCGATGCCCGCGATCCGCGCCGCCAGAACCGCTTCTGGCGCGGGGCCGACCTGGTGCTGGAGGTGGTCAGCCCCGACGACCCGGAGCGCGATACAGTGGTCAAACGCGACGACTATGCCGCCGCGGGCATCCCCGAATACTGGATCGTCAACCCGCTCGACGAGACGATCACCGTGCTGACCCTGCGTGACGCGGCCTACGTCGCGCATGGTGTCTTCCGCCGCGGCGCGCCGGCTACCTCGGTCCTCCTGGCCGGGTTCGCCCTCGACGTCGCCGCGGTATTCGACGCCGACTGAGCCCCCCACGGGAGAGCCAGATCGTAACCCACGGAGGACGCCGATGACCGTCGCCACGCAGGCGCTGGAAGTGAAACTGGTCGGGCCGGCCGCCGGGCTGGAGGTGGACCTCTTGTCGCTGCAGGGGCTATGGACGGTGCCGCAATATCTCAAAATCACCGACTCTACCCGGCATCTGATCGAGTTTACCACGGGGGCCCTGGAGATCCTGCCCATGCCAACCGAGCAACACCAGGCCATCCTGGATTTCGTCCATGAGGCCTTTCGGACCTGGGTGCGCCGGATCGGGGGCCGCGCGCGATTCGCCCCCTTGCGGCTGCAACTCAGCGCGGACAAATTCCGGGAGCCCGATCTCCTCCTCTTGCTTGATGCCCGCGATCCGCGCCGCCAGAACCGCTTCTGGCGCGGGGCCGACCTGGTGCTGGAGGTGGTCAGCCCCGACGACCCGGAGCGCGATCTGGTGGTCAAGCGCGCCGACTATGCCGCCGCAGGCATCCCCGAATACTGGATCGTCAACCCCCTCGACGAGACGATCACCGTGCTGATCCTGCGTGACGCGGCCTATGTCGCGCATGGCGTCTTCCGCCGCGGCGCGCCGGCCACCTCGGTCCTCCTGGCCGGGTTTGCCCTCGACGTCGCCGCGGTGTTCGACGCCGACTGATGGACCCCGCGATCGACGCGTTACTCGTCGCCATGCCCAAAGCCGAGCTACATATCCACTTGGAGGGCGCGATCCGTCCGGCGACCCTGCTGGCGCTGGCGCAGCGCCACGGCGTCGACATCGGCTGCCGCGACTTGGCCGGGCTGCGGGAGCTTTACCGCTTCCGCGACTTCCGCCACTTCATTGAGCTCTATGGCGTGATCATCCAGACCATCCGCGCGCCGGAGGACTTCGTGCTGATCGCTGAAGAGCTCGGGCGCGACGCCGCAGCGCAGGGCACACGCTACCTGGAAACGACCTTTACGATGGGCAGCCATGTGCTGCGCAAAGGCCTGCCCTTCGAGGAGATCATGGATGCCCTGGCCACGGCCGTGGCCAGCGTGCGGCGTGAGAACGGGGTGGAGATCCGCTTCATCCTCGACCATGTGCGCGGCTGGCCGCCGGAGGAGTGCCAGCAGGCCGCCGAATGGTGTGTGCGGGGGCGGGATCGGGGCGTCGTGGCGCTTGGCCTGGGCGGCTATGAGCCGGGCAACCCGGCCTCGCTCTACGCCGAGGCGATCCGCTGGGTCCAGGCGCAGGGCCTGCCGTTTGTGCCCCATGCCGGGGAGGCGGCCGGCCCCGGGGGGATCTGGGATGCGCTCGCCTTCGGCCCGCCGCGCATCGGGCACGGCATCCGCGCCGTCGACGACCCGGCGCTGGTCACCTATCTGCGCGACCACGGCATCGTGCTCGAAATCTGCCCGACCAGCAACGTCTGCACGGGCAGTGTGCCCAGCCTGGCCGCCCACCCGCTGCGCCGGCTCTGGGATGCCGGGGTGCCGCTGACGATCAACTCCGACGACCCGCCGATGTTCGGCACGACCCTGCTCGACGAGTACCGCCTGGCCGTCACCCACTTTGGCTTTACGCCGGCCGAGCTGGCCCAGGTCAGCCGCACGGCTATCGGGGCGGCCCTGCTGCCGGCGGCCGATCGCGCCCGCCTGGTCGCCGGCTTCGAGGCCGATTTACAACACCTGGGCCTGGGCCGGTAGCACGAGCGGGGCCGGCGCGATTTCGTCGGCGCTGAAATCAATATCGCGGCGGAACTGGCTCATATAGAGATCGTAGTAGAACCCGTGCTGGCTGAGCAGCTCCTCGTGCGTGCCCCGCTCGATAATCTGGCCATCCTTCAGCACGGCCACCAGGTCGGCGTGGCGGATCGTGCTGAGCCGGTGCGCGATGACGAACGAGGTGCGGCCCCGCAGCAATTCCTCCAGCGCCGTCTGGATCAGACGCTCGGTCCGGGTGTCCACCGACGACGTCGCTTCGTCCAGGATGAGGATGCGCGGATTGGCCAGCGCGGCCCGCGCGATCGCCAGTAGCTGCCGCTGGCCCTGCGACAGGCCCGCGCCGCGCTCGCCCAGCACCGTGTCGTAGCCGTTGGGCAGGCGCGTGATGAACGAGTCGGCGCGTGCCAGCCGGGCGGCGGCGATCACTTCGTCGTCCGTCGCATCGGGCTTACCGAAGCGGATATTGCTGGTCACCGTGTCGCTGAACAAGAACGAGTCTTGCAGCACGATGCCGATCTGCTCGCGCAGACTGGCCGCCGTGACGGAGCGCACGTCGTGGCCGTCGACGGTGACCGCGCCGCTGGTGACGTCGTAAAAGCGCGGGATCAAGTTGACGATCGTGGTTTTGCCCGCCCCCGTGGGCCCGACGATGGCGATCGTCTGCCCCGGCTCGGCGGCCAGGCTGATGTCGCGCAGGACCGGCTGGCCCGGGACATACTCCGCGAATACATGATCCAGGACGACGCGCCCCGCGATCGGGGGGATCGGCAGGGCGCCGGGGGCGTCTTGCAGATCCGGCACGGTGTCGAGCAGGCCAAAGATCCGCTCGCCGCCCGCGATCGCGCTCTGGATATTGGACCAGAGCACCGAGATCTGCGCGATCGGTTGATTAAAGCGCTGGACATAGGCGATGAAAGTGATGATCAGCCCCAGGGAGAGGGTCGTGCCGAACAGGTCCGGGTGCTCCAGCAGAATCCAGCCGCCGCCGCCGGCCACGAGGGCGATCGAGACATAGCCCAGGGCCTCCAGCGTCGGCGCCAGGGCGCTGGTGAAAGTCACCGCGCGGATGTTCGCATCACGCGTCGCCGCGTTGGTTTCGGCAAAGTTCTCGATATTCTCTTGCTCGCGCCCGAAGGCCTGCACTTCGCGCACGGCCGCGAGATTCTCTTGCAAGCTGGCGTTCACGTCCCCGACCGCCACGCGCACTTTGCGGTACGCTTTGCGGGCCTGCGCCGAGAACCACAAGGTCGCCAGGAACATGAACGGCACGACGGCCAGAGCGAGGATGGCATAGGCCGCGTTCAGGCGCAGCATCTGTACGGCGATCCAGACAATCAGCAGCGCCCCTTGCACGACGCTGACCAGGGCAAAGCTCAACACCTGCTGGATGGTATCGGCGTCATTTGTCAGGCGGCTCATCACATCGCCCGCCTCGTGTTGGGTGAAATAGCCGATCGACAGCCGGTGGATATGGCGAAAGACGGCGACGCGCAGATTGCGCAGGACATGCTGGCCCGCGTAGCTCATCAGGAAAAACGTCAAGCCGGTCAGCAGGGACCCGGCAACATACAGCCCGACGGTTAGCAGGACCAGGCCGCCCAGCCCGGCGATATAATCTTGCGCGGTCGCGGTGGCGGGCAGGGTGGCGTACCAGCAATTCGTGCTGGCCGCCACCGGCGCCCCCGGGAAGCCCGCGCCGCGCGTGGCCTGCTGCGTCGCCGGCGTGAGATAACAGTCGACGGCTTGCCCGAGCAGATCGGGCACCAGCACCTGCATGTAGGTGCTGGTGACGACCAGGATCGCGACGGCGACGAGGATCAGCTTGTACCTGCCAAAATAGTGCCAGAACCGCTTCAGGGTCGCGCCGACCGCCGCCGGCTTGCTGGTCTCCCCCTGGAGCATCATGCCCGGGCCACCCATACGCATCATCGGCCTACACCCACTTTCTCTTGCTCCCCTTTGACAGGACGCGCGGTCACTGCGGCGTCGTCCAGCAACTGGGAGCTGTAAATCTCCGCGTAGATCTCGGACGCTTCCAGCAGCTCTTCGTGGGTGCCGCGCGCCACGATCTCGCCTTTGTCGAGGACGAGGATCTGGTCTGCGTTCAGCACCGTGCTGATGCGTTGCGCGATGACGAACGAGGTGCGGCCGTGCATCAATAAGTCGAGCGCCTGCTGGATGCGATACTCCGTCGCCAGGTCCACGCTGCTCGTCGAATCGTCCAGGATCAAGATGCGCGGGTTCAACAACAAAGCGCGGGCGATGGCGATGCGCTGCTTTTGCCCGCCGCTCAAGGTCGAGCCGCGCTCGCCCACCGGGGTTGCATAGCCCTGGGGAAATTCGGCGATGAACTCATGGGCGGCCGCGGCTTGCGCGGCCGCGATCACTTCGGCATCCGTGGCCTCCGGCCGGCCAAAGGCGATATTGTCGCGGATCGTGCCGCTGAACAGCGTCGTCTCCTGCAGCACAATGCCGATGCGCGCGCGCAGGCTCTCCAGAGTCAGATCGCGGACGTCGTGCCCATCGATCAGCACGCGCCCCTCGCTCACGTCGTAAAAGCGCGGGATGAGGTTGATGATCGTCGTCTTGCCGCTGCCCGTCGCGCCCAGCAGGGCCACGGTGTGCCCCGCCTTCGTCGCGAAGGAGACCTGATTGAGCACCGCCTCGCCGCCCTTGAAATAGCGGAACGTCACATTCTCGAAGGCGACATCGCCGGCGACTGCTTGCAGGTCGAGGGCGCCGGGCTTGTTCTCGACGTCGTTGCGGGTATCCAGAATTTCGAAGATGCGCTGCGCGGACGCACTCGCCTGCGACATCAGGTTGATGATAAAGCCCAGCTGCCCGAGCGGGAAGAAGACATAGACGAGGTAGAGGCTGAACTTTTGCCATTCGCCCACCGTCAGCGTCCCCTGGATAATCTGCGTGCCGCCGAAGTAGAGGATCGCGGCCTGGCCAAGGTTCATCAACAAGAAGATGACCGGGAACAGAAACGAGAAAATGCGCGCGACTTTGAGCTGTTGGGCCAGCACCGCGTCCGCCGCCTGGTCGAAGCGCTGCTCTTCTTGCGGCTCTCGCGCAAAGGCTTTGACCACCTTCTGCCCGGCCATATTCTCCTGCAAGATCGTATTCAAGCGCGAGACGCGGATCTGGACCTCGCGAAACAGCGGTTGGCTGATGCTGCCGAAGAACATGAAGAGGGCCAGGGCCACGGGCAGGATCGGGATCACGACCAGCGTCAGGGCCTGGTTGGTGAACCAGAGGATGATCAGCGCGCCGACGAGCAGGACGAGCGCTTGCAGGGTCATCAGTAACCCTTGCCCGATGAAGAGCCGGACTTTCTCGACGTCGTCCGTCGCGCGGATCATCAGCTGGCCGGTCTGGTTCTTGTCGTGATAGCTGAACGACAGGCGCGAAATCTTGGTGAAGAGGTCGCGGCGGAAATCGTAGGCGACGCTCTGGGAGACCCGCTCGGCGTTGAACGATTGGCTAAAGGCAAACAAGGCGCGCAGGATGGCAAAGCCGGCCACCCCCAGCATCGCGGTGGCCAGGGCCGCCGTCGCGCCGCTCTGGTTCGCTTGCAACTGGGCGACCGTCAGGCCCAGTTTCTGGGCGGCGAACACCTGGATCGCCGCAGGCTGGGCCAGGACTTTGCTGGCCACGAACGCCTTGATCACCTCGTCGATGATGTTCTGGATGAGCTGGGGGACCACGAGCTGGGCCGCCGTGGCGACAAATAAGGAGCCATAGGCCAGCACGGCCACCCGGCGATAGTGCCCGATATAGCGGATCGCGCGCATCAAGGTCCCCGGATCGGCGGGCGGGCGGCCCCGCCGGCCCCGCGCCGCGGCCGCCCCCAGCCCGCCGGCCCCCGGACCGGCGCCGTTGCGTGGCAGGGTGTTACTGCTCATGCCCGGTGGTTGCATGCATCAGTTCCTTTCGTTCCTGGAAATAGGTGGAGACCCGGGCCAGGAGCTCCGCCAGCTCGTTGCTGTCGTCCGCGCCTAAGTACGCGACCAGGCCTTTGATCGACGCTAAGAAGGCATCGGACGCCGTTTTGAGGGCCGCTTCGCCCTGGGCCGTCAGCCGAATGCGGACGGCCCGCCCGTCCTGGGGATCGCTCTGCTTTTCCACGAAGCCGTGGGTCTCCAGGTTGTTGAGTTGCTGGGTGATGGTGGGCGAGGCCACCCGGAGCAGGCCGCTGATCTCCGACACGCGGATGCCGCTGCCATCCCGGGTGGCCGCCCCTTTGATGCAGAACAGCACCATGATCTCGCTGCCGGTTAAGCCGGCCATCGGACTGTGCCGCCAATGCAGCCGGCGGAACTGCACCAGTGCTGCTAACAGCTTCTGGGCGACCGGATCGCCCCCAGCTTCCATACTTTCCATCGCGCAGGGCTCCGATCGGGCCATCCGGTTTCGGCAATTGATTTGTTTACCTATCTAATTATATACGGGATTCCCGGCCCCGTCAAGAGGTTTGACCGTGCGGTTGCGCCGGAGTCCGGGTGGTCGTATACTGGCTTTATGTACACACGCCCCTGTTCAGCGGCGGCGCCCGTCGGCTGCTGCCCTCCCGGCCGCCCTGGCGTGCCCGTGCTTGGCGGTTGACGCTGGCCCGGCGACCACCCCCTGGGCGTAGGGGCGAGGCATGCCTCGCCCCTACGGCTACGGCACGTCCAATGCAGCGATCCGGGCAAGCCGGCACGGGTCGGGGACCACAACCACTCTACCGCCTGCTGATCCTGGCGGTGCTCGCGATCCTCCTGCTGGGCTGCGAGGCGCCCGCAACCCCGGCGCATCCCGGCCCCTCGGCGACCCCGGCGCCCCCCGCGGCGCCCAGCGCCCTGGGTACCGCCCCGGCCTCCGCTACCGACCCCCCGCCGAGCGAAACCATCCTCGATCTGCCGCCGCCGCCCGCCGATGCCCGCATCCCGTATGGCCCAGGCCCCTTGCAGTTTGGCGACCTGCGCCTGCCCGCGGGCCCCGGCCCCTACCCGCTGGCGATCGTGATCCACGGCGGCTACTGGCTGAACGCCTATAGCCTGGACCACATCGGCCACCTCTGTGCCGCGCTGACCCGGGCGGGCGTGGCCACCTGGAGCCTGGAATACCGGCGGCTCGGCGACCCTGGTGGTGGCTGGCCGGGCACCTTCCAGGACGTGGCCGCTGGCGCCGACTACCTGCGCACCCTGGCGCCGCGCTACCACCTGGACCTGGGGCGCGTGGTCGCCGTGGGCCATTCGGCGGGCGGCCAGTTGGCGCTCTGGTTGGCTGCCCGGCCCCACCGCCCGGCCACGGACCCGCTGTACACCGCGGACCCCCTCCCGCTCCGCGGCGTCGTCTCGCTCGCGGGCGTCGTCGACTTGCAGCGTGCCTGGGAGCTCCAGCTGGGCAATGGCGTCGTGGAGCAACTGCTGGGCGGGACGCCGGCGGCGGTGCCCGCCCGCTATGCGGCGACGTCGCCGCGGGCGCTATTGCCGCTGGGTGTGCCCCAGCGGCTGATCCACGGCAGCGCCGATCCGATCGTGCCGTTCGCGCTCAGCCAGGCCTACCAGGTCGCGGCCACCGCGGCCGGCGACGACGCTCGGCTGGTCGCGTTGCCCGGGGCGGGCCATTTTGAGCCGATCGACCCGCGCTCGCGCCAGTGGCCGATCGTGCAGGACACGGTCCTGGCGCTGCTCCGCCCGGCCCAATGAGAGGCTTTTTGCGCATGACCCAGATCTTGATGCTGCCGGCCCCGCGGGCGGATGCGCGCATCCCCTATGGGGCAGACCCCTTGCAGTTTGGCGACCTGCGCCTGCCGGCCGGGCCCGGGCCCCACCCGGTGGTCGTCGTCATCCACGGCGGCTTCTGGCGGGCGGCCTACACCCTGGAGCACATTGGCCACCTCTGTGCGGCGCTCACGCGGGCGGGCGCGGCCACCTGGAGCCTGGAGTACCGGCGGCTCGGCAACCCCGGCGGGGGCTGGCCGGGCACCTTCCAGGACGTGGCCCAGGGCCTCGACCATCTGCGGGCACTGGCGCCGCTGCATCACCTGGACCTGGGGCGCGTCGTCACCTGCGGCCATTCGGCGGGCGGCCACCTGGCGTGCTGGCTGGCCGCCCGGCCCCGCATCCCGGCGGGCGCGGTCTTGCACACGGCGGACCCGCTGCCCGTGCGGGGAGTGGTGGCGCTGGCCGGGGTGGTCGACCTGCGGCGCGCCTGGGAGCTGCGCCTGAGCAATGCCGTGGTTGCGGAGTTGCTAGGGGGCGCGCCCAGCGAGGTCCCCGCCCGGTACGCCACGGCCTCGCCCCGTGAGCTCTTGCCGCTCGGCGTGCCGCAGCAGCTGGTCCATGGCACGCAGGACGAGAATGTGCCCTTCGCGATCAGCCAGACCTACGCCGCGGCGGCCACGGCGCAGGGAGACCGCGCGCAGTTGGTGCCGCTGCCCGGCGCGGGCCATTTTGAAGTGATCGATCCGCGCTCGCGCGAGTGGCCGCAGGTCCAGGCCGCGGTAAACGCCGCCCTCCAGGGGGCCCCCTGATCAGCCCGCGGCCAGCAGCCCGTTGTCAGGGCCGCTGGAACACCAGGATGTACTGGTGCAACTGATTGGCCACGAACTGGAACGGGTAGCCGAAAGGGTAGAGACGGACGGTCTGGTCCACCCAGATTTTATAGCCCCGGAAGCGCAGGCCCGGGATCGCCGCGGGCAGGCGGGCGGCCAGGTCGGCGTGGAGCATGTTGTGGTGGGTGGCCGTGGGCTGGAAGTCTTTGGCGAAGACGACCAGGTAGCCGGCCGGCTTCAGGTAGGCGACGGCCCCCGCCAGGATCGTGGCGAGGGCATCCAGGAAAGCGGCGTAGGGCAGGTTGCCGAGGTCCTCGGGCCGGGTGCTGAAGGGGGTGGGGGCCGCGGAGCCGGTGCGCTTCTTCTTCTCGCCGTCCTGCGGGCGCGCCAGCATATCGCCATAGGGCGGGTCGGTGAGCACCAGGTCGAAGATCCGCCCGGCCACCGCCGGCAGCGCGGCCAGCGTCCGCGCATCGGCGCAAGCCGTGACCTGCTCGGCCAGGCCCTCCTGGGCACAGACCTGGCGATAGATCGCCAGGTAGTCGGGGGAGAGATCGACGCCGACGCCGTGCCTTCCGGCCAGGGCACAACCCAGCAGGGTGCCGCCGACGCCGGCAAACGGGTCGAGCACCCAGCCGTCCGCCCGGGTGAAGAAGCGGATCAGGTCGGCCATCAGCTGGGGCGGCTTGGGCGATGGGTGGGCGCGGCGCAGGTTATGCCCGTACGACTCGCGGCCCCGCACGGGGTACGCCGTACATTGCACCGATTGCAGAAAATACACCCACTCCCGCCCGGTCAGGTCGTTCAGCCGGTTCCGCGGGTCCACCCGCCCGGCCGCCGGCCCCGCGTTCGTCGCCGCCGCCGGCGTATCATCCTTCATCATGATGGAGCCGGTAGAACTTCGCGGATTGCGCCCGATGGCAAGCGCATGGGGGTGTCGATCCCTTGCCAGACGACGTCGTCGGCGAGATTGCCCTCGGGCTGGCTGGCCTTCCAGATCTCGGCCATTACGCGGAACGGCAGCACCAGGCTCACGAAGGGCACGAAAAAGCCCCCGACGGCCCAGCCGGGACTATATTTCAGGCACGCCGCCCCCAAAGCCGGCAGATTGCGGTGGGCGCGATAGATCCAGATCAGAAACAGGACCCCCGCCGCCAGGCCGACCGCGCCGCCGAACTGCCCGAAGAGAGCTTGGTTACTCTTGCTCACCGTGCCCCACGTCAGCAGGCCGGCACAGAAGGCGACTACGGGCAGCCCGACATCCAGGGCCAGGGCCCCCATCACCAGGAGCGCCCAGACATGGGTGGAGGCAAAGGGCGTCGTCGCCTGCGTGGCGGTCACGTTGCGGGCCGGCGGGGCCGCTACCGCGGGCTGCGCCCCCAGGCTGAGCAGCTGTCGGCACACGCCACAGAAGCGTTGCCCGGCCTCCAGCACAACGGTCGTGCCACAGTGCGGACAAATGTATCTATTAGTCATCCCCGGTTCCTCCCATAGCACGGTCCCTACCCCCACCCATATGCACTCCGCATTCCGCATTCCGCATTCCGCACTCCGCCTCACGTCTCACACCGCACATAATACAGATTCTCGCTGACCTCGTGCTGGGGCGCGTAGCGGCGACGGGCGTCCGTGTCGCTGCGAAAGCGGCGGTAGGGCCGGCGCCGCACCTCGGGCGTGCCGCGACCGGCCAGGATGGCCAGGATCTCGGACTCGGGGATCAGGCCTTCGCTATTATAGCTCAGCAGCAGGTGGGTGCAACGGGCCTGGGCGACCAGTGTGCGCAGTGCCGCGGCGGCCGCGGCGGCCCCGTTGTAGGCCGAGCGCTCGGCGGCGTAGGGCCGCAAGCCCGTTTTGCCGTAGACCGCCGGCGCGTCGGCGCGGGCGACCGTTTCGAGCAGATGGTAATTGCTGGCATAGGGCCGGCTGTTGTACGGCGGATCCAGGTATAACACGTCGCAGGCGATCTCGCGGACGAGGGTGGTGGCATCCCGCTGGTAGGCGGCGTGGGGTTGGGTGCCGGCGAGGAGCCGCGGCGGCCGCAAGACCAGCGGCTTGTGCGCGCGCGGGTCCCACGCTTTGAGGAACGCCCCGTAGGTTCCCGAGATGTTGCTGACAAAGGGCACCGCTTCGATCAGCGCGGCCAGCAGCACATAGGGCTCCTCCCCCTCCAGTTGCCCGGCCGCCTCCCAGGCGGCGATCTGCCCGCGGATCGCGTCGATCCGGCCGGCGTTCACGGGACTCAGGTAGCGGCGGCCGGCCGGGCCGGCCGGGCTGTAGTGGGTATAGACGAAACCGGGCACGGGCGGCAGGGCGTTTAAATAACAGAGCGCCGCCGCCAGGGGCCCCGCGGGCGACTCCCGATCCCCCCCCACCCCGAGCTGGGCGAAGGCCGGATACGCGTTGCAGCACAGGTACGCGCGCTGGAGCACATACGAGAAAAAGAGCAGGTCATTGGCGACGACCCGGTAGCCCCGGCTTTTGGCGTGGCGGGCGACCACCGTCGTGCCGCTGAAGGCGTCACAAAAGGTCCCCCCCGTGATGGCGTGGTCGTCCAGGGCTTGCTGAATAAAGGGCAGGAGCCGGTCCTTCGAGCCGATATAGCGCACGGGGTATTATACCAGGGATCGGGGGTTGGGGGTTGGGGGTTGGGAGAGACGGAGTAGGCAGTAGGCGGTAGGCAGTAGGCAGTGAGACGAGTTGGTTAGGGCTGTGTCAAAGTCGGCTCCGCCGCCTGCTGGCGCGGAAATTGTCATTCTGAACGCAGTGAAGAATCCGTCTTGGACCCCTGGAGACGGACTCTTCGCTCCGCTCAGAGTGACACGATGCCGACTGTGACACAGCCGTACGAGTTGGTACTCGGCGGTTGACTCGGGTAGACGGCTATGGTACGATCCAGGGGGGAGACGCAGTATGGCGATGGCGCGGTATGTCAGGAGTAGCAAGGTATGACCCAGATTGCAGGCGACAGCCGGGCGACGGCGAACGGGCCGCCGCTGACTATTCGGGCGCGGTTCTTTGCCCTCTATCGCGAGGCGGCCGGGCAGGACGAGGCGCAGGTGCCGGTCCCGGCCGGCAGCACGGTGCGGGAGCTCTGGCAGCACCTGCTGGCGGCCCACCCCGGGCTGGAGCGCGCCGGCGCGGCGACGGCGTACACCGCGTATGCGGTCAACGGCACCTGGGCCAAGAGCGACCGGGTGCTGCAGGACGGCGACGAGGTGGCCTTCTTGCCGCCGGTCAGCGGCGGGTGAGCGAGCAGGTCGCGCCGGCCGCCGCCCCCCCGGCACTGGGGCCGTTCGAGGTGACGGCCGCGGTGCTCTCGGTGGACCAGCTGGTGGCGGAGGTGGCGACGCCGGCGGCCGGCGCCGTGGTCACCTTCGCCGGCCTCGTCCGCGATCACCACCAGGGCCGGCGCGTGGTGGCGCTGGAGTACGAGGCCTATCCCGAGCTGGCCGCGCGCGAATTGCAGGCCTTGAGCGCCGCGGTGGCGGCCAAGTATGCCCTGCAGGGCATCGGCATCCGCCACCGCACCGGCCGGCTGGCCATCGGCGAGATCAGCGTGGTGATCGCGGTCGCGGCGCCCCACCGCGCGGCGGCCTTTGCCGCCTGCGCCGAGGCCCTGGACCTGCTGAAAGCGACCGTGCCGGTCTGGAAAAAAGAATGGTATGCCGACGGGAGCTCCTGGCTGGGCCAGGCTGCCGGCTGACACACGCGACGGTCCCGCGCGGCCGCATAGGAATCGATGACACACACCCTTACCGACACCCGCGCCCGGCCGCTCCGCGATCTGCGTATCTCGGTCACCGATCGCTGTAATTTCCGCTGCACCTACTGCATGCCCAAAGAAGTGTTCGGGCGCGACTACCAGTTTCTGCCCGCCGGCCAGCTGCTGACCTTTGAGGAGATCACGCGCCTGGCCCGTATTTTCATCGATCATGGCGTAGAGAAGCTGCGCATCACCGGGGGCGAGCCGCTGGTGCGGCGCGACCTGGAGAAGCTGATCGCCATGCTGGCCCCGCTGCCCGGTCTGCGCGACCTGACGCTGACGACCAACGGCGCACTGCTGGTCAAGAAAGCGCAGGCGCTCAAGGACGCCGGGCTCCAGCGCATCACGGTCAGCCTCGACTCGCTCGACAACGCCGTCTTCAAGGCGATGAACGATGTCGACTTCCCCGTGGAGCGGGTGCTGGAGGGGATTGCGGCGGCGCGGGCGGCCGGGCTGGGCCCGATCAAGATCAACGTGGTCGTCAAGCGCGGGGTCAACGACCACGGCCTGGTCGCCATGGCGCAGCACTT
>DATGEF010000568.1:0-4693 GCA_035310405.1 Chloroflexia bacterium
AGGCGGCCGGCTAAGGGGCGGCACGACCGCGGCGATCCGCGCGGCGATCGCCAGCAAGCGTGCCTCGGCCCAGCGCGGGCCGGCGATCTGCACGCCGATCGGCAGGCCCTCGGCATCCAGGCCGGCCGGCACGACGACCACCGGGTGACCGGTCAGGCTGAAGATCCGGCAGTGGTCGATGATCCGCCAGTACTTGACCGTGACGCCATCCACAAGCAGCGGCGTTTCCGGCGGGCAGTGAGGGAAGGCGGTGCGCATAGCCACCGGGCACAGAAAGGCATCCCAGTCGCCGAAGAAGGCGTCCCAGGCGCGGATCGCGGCGTCCCGGCGCTCCAACAGGGCGAAGTAGTCGGCGAGGGGCGGCCCCGGGCCGGATTCGGGAGCGGCCACGGCCACGAGGGCTTTGCCCAATAGCCCCCGCAGGCGGATCTGATCCCCGAAATCGACATCCGGCAGCTGCTGCGCGACGCGGGCGCCCTGCCGGGCCAGCTCCGCCGCCAGGTCGTATAACGCCGCCGCGATCGCTTCGGCCACCGGGACGCCGGGGAAGGTCGGCGCCCAGGCCAGGCGCAGATCCGAGAGCGCCAGCGCCGGCGGATCGTCCAGCGGGACGGGCGGGACGGCGGGATCATGCCCGTCGGGGCCGGCGAGGATGCGGAAGGCCAGGGTGAGGTCCGGGATGCTGCGGGCCAGCGGCCCGATCGCCCACAGCAGCCGGTGCGCCCGCAGCGTGCCCGGCAGGTCCGGGATATGGCCGGCCATCGACACGCGGTGCTCCGTCGGCTTGAGTGCGAACAGCCCGCAGAAGGCGGCCGGGATGCGGATCGAGCCGGCATAGTCGCTGCCGATATCCAGCGCGGTCAGGCCGGCGGCCAGGGCGGCCGCGGCGCCGCCGCTGGAGCCACCGGGGGTGCGGGCCAGGTCCCAGGGGTTGTTGGTGCGGCCGAAGATCGGGTTCGCGGTCTGGATATCCAGCAGCAGCGGCGGCACGTTCGTCTTCCCCAGGATGATGGCCCCGGCCGCGCGCAGCCGGGCGGCGACCGTACCGTCGGCCGCCGGGACATGTTCGGCCAGGGGCGGATAGCCGGCGGTGGTGCGCAGGCCGGCCGTGCTATGGCCGTCTTTCAGCGTGATCGGCACGCCATGCAGCGGGCCCCAGGACTCGCCGCGGGCCAGGGCGGCGTCGGCCGCCTGCGCCCGGCGCCGGGCGCCCGCGGCGTCGAGCGTGATGATCGCGTTGAGTCGGGGATTCCAGCGCGCGATCTGCGCCAGGTAGGCGTCCAGCACGTCCAGGGCGGCCACCTGGCGCGCCGCAATCGCGGCCGCCAGGGCGCCGGCGGAGAGCGTGGTCAGATCTTGCATGGCGGTCACCCATTCTCCAGACTGTTGGATGGTGCCTACTTATGGCTGGTATTGAGGCACTTGCGTCCCGGGCGGGGGCGGGTGCCGGACCTGGAACCCTTCCACCAAAATAATCGTCGTGGTCATCTCGGTTTGGGCATTTCCCATCGCCGTATTCGCTGCCGGGTCTAGTTCAGTACCCGGGTTGCCGAAAGCCTGGTCGTAAAAACCCAATTCTTGCTGGTAATACGACATTGCAGTGCGCCAATGTACATGAATAGCGCGTAGACGAAGGGGCGGCTGCACCGCACTGGCCGCTGTTAGTGCCGCATGGGCCTGGGCCAGGGTACTGCTCGTAGCAGGTGGCCAACGTCCACTGGTGTCCCGCTGGTTCCGTTCGGTCACCAGGGTTCCCCCCAAACTCAATAGTTGCTTATAGTAAGTGTGGATCTGCTGGCTATAGGCGTATTCCGTGGGGCTCAACGGTCCGGGCGTCTCCATAGCAGGGGTCGCGATGTCCGGCGTGGGACACGCTTCGCATCCAGATCTGCAGCTTACCAATAGCGCCAACATCAGGCCCAACACAAGAAGGCGAAGTAGTAGGGCCAATCCGCCGCGTGCTCTGGGCGTGACTCTGATTGGGCCGCGGCGGCGGGATGAATGAAGATCACCGGCCGGGGCACCGCCACCACTCAGGATGCGACCTCTCCCAGCCGGCAGCTGAAACGCAAGAAGACGAAACATGGCTCACTTCCTTAACAGCCTCTAACGGAATTATACCTGGTTTTGCCCATGCCGTGTTCGTCAGCACAAGCGGTGGACGCCTTGACGTGCCGCAGTATAATGAGAGCAGAGGACCTGCCGTATGCGCCGCTCTTTTTCTCCGCCGGCCCCGGCCCAAACCGGCCCCGGGACGCGGGACCCGCACCCCGCTGAGGCCTACGCGGGTTTGCTGCGCCGGCTGGCGGCCTTCGCCCTCGATTGGCTCGTCATCGCCGTTTATATAGTCCTGTTGACCGTGGTCACGTTACTGATCGGCAGTGGCCTCGGTGCATCGGCGGTGCAAGGGTTGGCCAATCCGGTCCTCAGTAACGCCATCGCCTTCCTGACCCTGATTTTGCCCGTCATCCTCTATTTCACGCTACTGGAGAGTGGTCCCGGCCAGGACACCTGGGGCAAACGCAAGCTGGGTCTGCGGGTGCGGCGGATGGACGGTGGGCGGCTGAGCCGCGGCCAGGCGGCGGGGCGGGCGGTGGGCAAATTCCTGCCCTGGCAGCTGGCCCATACGTGCCTGTTTGCGATCCCGGGCTGGCCGCTGGCGCCCACGGCCCCGGCGTGGTGGGTGATGGCCGGGTTCGCGGCCGTCTGGATCATCGTGGGCGCCGACCTGGCCACTCTGGGGCTGACCGCCACCCACCGCACCCCCTATGACTGGGCGGCCGGGTCCATGGTCGTGGTGACTACCCCGGCCCCAACACCCCACTGAGGGAATCGCGCGCCATTCACCAGCTTACTGATGGGGTTCGCCCTCTCCCTCCACGCGGCGCCGGGGCGGGGAGTTGCCGTGCACCACGTTATAGAGGTTGGCCTCACTGACGATCAGCCGGCTGTTGCGGGCGATGCTGCCGATCAGCCGCAGCGCCTCGGCGGCCCGCGCTGGGTCGGAGTCCGTCGTGTCGCGGATAATCTGCTGGACCGCCGCTTCCGCCCGATCGAGCAGTTGGATATAGACCCCGCCGTCAGCTCCCTGGCGCATGCGGGCGGCGAGCAGCCCGTGCAGGTAGACGCGCAACGGCGCGATATCGTCGGCGTGCAGCACGTCCCGCAGGGCGGCGAAATAGGCGGCGAAGCCCTGCTGCACCTGCGCCAGATCCCTGGCGCGGTAAAACGGAATGTCGGCCTGCGTGTTCGCGGCCAGGGTTTGCACCAGGTTATCGTGGTGCAACGTGATTAATGCGGCCAGCCAGGCGGCGGTCTCGTTCGGCATGATCCCTTCCCCCTCGTCGCTACCCTCGGTGAAATGCACTGCCACCAGTATAACCGATTGTAGGATCTTCACCCACGGCCAGCGGACCCGCGCTTGGGCGAGCAGAGTCTGGAACGCCGGCTCCAGCGCCCGCCGCAACCGGGGCAACACCCCGACCCGCCCGCCGTGTGGGATTTTGAGGTGGCCGGTCAGTTAGCCTTTAGCACCGAGCTTACGCTTCCGCCAGCAGGGAGGCCGCTGGTCAAAGCTCTCAGATTACGCGAGAAAGAGTTGGATCGCTATCAGGAGTTGGTGGGAGAGGACTTAAGCCAAGTAATCCATCGCCCCATTGGACGAGGAGTGAGTATCCCAGGTGCGAACGGCGGGGCGTGACCCGTTCGCACCTGGGGTGCTCACTCCTCGCTCAACGATCGCCCCAAAGGCTGACAAGCCGTCAAACTCGGGAGACGTCGCGATATAGGCAGCGTCGTCCGGGCTCCAGAAGACATGGTAGCCATAGTTATTCACTGTCTTCCTCCTGGTACTCTGCATCTACCGAGTGCCGGTCGCCGCACAGATCTGCGTGCTGGTCAGGGCGCCGTATTGGATTTTGGCGATCTGGCCGCGGGTGGCCTGGGCGCCCGGGCGGAAGTAGGGGCGCCCAGTGGTGTCGCAGGGCTCATTGCGCCCACCGCAGGTGTAGCCGCTGATCAGGGCGTGACAGGCCGCCGTCTCCACGAAGGCATAGAAGGGGCTGCCCGGCAGTACATCGGCAAAGCTGCCGAGCGGGGGCACACGCAGCGCGTACTGCGCGCCGCTGACGATAATCTTCGCCAGCTGGCCGCGGGTCACGTAGTTGTTCGGGCGGAAGTAGGGCCGGGTGGCGCTGTCGCAGGGCTCATTCGGGCCGCCACAGGCATAGCCGCTGACGATCCCGGTGGTCACGGCGCTTTCGACCACGGTATAGAAGGGGTGGCTGGGCGGCACATCGGCGAAGCTATAGCGGCCCGCCGGGGGCGTCGGAACGGCGAGGCGGAAGCCGAGCACGACGATCTTGACCATCTGGCCGCGGGTGGTGTTGTTGTAGGGCCGGAAGCTGACCGTCCCATCGCCGTTGCTGTAGCCGCTGATCACGCCATGGCAGGCCAGGTAGAGGACGGCGGAGCGGTAATAGGCCGTGGGCGGCACATCGGTGAAGCTCAGCGTGCAGGGCGTCGCCGTCGGCACGGGCGTGGACGTGGCCGGGCGTGTGGCGGTGCTCGTCGGCAGCGCCCGGGTGGCCGTGGGGCTGGGGCCGGCGACGCGCGTCGCGGTGGCCGGGCTGGTGGCCGTGCTCGTCGGCAGTTCGACGGCCGTGCGCGTGGCGTCGTTCCCCGGGGTGCTGGT
>DATGEF010000569.1:0-4795 GCA_035310405.1 Chloroflexia bacterium
TATGGCGTTCCTGGTGTTGTTGGAGGAGCTCACGCCGATCGAGCGCGCCGTCTTTCTGCTGCGCGAGGTCTTCCAGTATGAGTATGCCGAAATCGCCGGCATCGTCGACAAGCAAGAAGCCGCCTGCCGTCAGCTCTTCAGCCGGGCGAAACGGCACATCGCCGCGCGCCGCCCGCGCTTCCAGCCGAACCGCGAAGCACACCGCAACCTGCTGGAGCAGTTCATGCGCGCCGTGCGCGTGGGCGAGCTGGATGGGCTGCTCCAGTTGCTGGCCGAGGATGTCACGATGTGGGTCGACGGCGGCGGCCACGCCCGCGGCGCCGCCACGCGCCCGCTGCAGGGCCGGGATGCCGTCGCCCGCAGCGTCGTCGGCGGCACCCGCCGGTATACCGAACCCTATCGCGCCGAGATCCGCGAGCTCAACGGCGAGCCGGCCCTGATCCTGCGGGTCGGCGAGCGGCCGATGGTCGTGCTTTTCGTCGAAGAGGAGCACGGCCAGATCACGCGGCTGCGCGCCATTGCCAACCCGGATAAGCTGCAACGGCTGTGATCCATGTCGCCCGGCCCCTTCCGGGGTTATAGCCCAACGAATCGCCCGGCGCTAGTGGCCGAGATGCCCGTCGTTGACCACCCGCGGGGGCGGCGTCGGATCGCCCCGCCCGCCCGACCGTTCGCGCGCCGGGGGCGGCGTGCCTTCCTCCGGCTGGATGGCTCGTTCGCGCTGCGGTACCGCTTCCATCGCCTCGGCGCTGGTCAGCGTCTCGGCCTCGTCGCCTTCCCGCTTCTTGCCCAGGTAGAAGTCGAACCAGGCGTAGAGCGCGGCCTGCTTGGCCTGCAATTCGGCCTGCAGGCCCTTGTTGCGGTCGTAGTAGGCGGCATAGGCTTCGGCGAACCACTCGCCCGGCGACGAGAACTGGTAGTTCGAGAGCCGGTTCGTGCGGTGCGCGGCCAGGTAGCTGACCCAGCTCCCATACTGGTCCTCGTGGAACAGCCGCCCGCCCAGCACCTTGCCGCCCCCGTTGTCCTCCATCCAGGAGGCGCCACCGCCGCCGACCTTCACGGCCTCGACCACGGCGTTTACTTTTGTCTTGATCGCCGGGGCCTGGGCGGTGACCCACTTGCCGACCGGGTTCGCGCCGCTTTCCAGGACCGCTTTGATCGCCGGCGGGGCGCTGCTCTTGGCCGGCACGGGTTTGTTCTCTTCTTTGGCTTTCGCCACCCGGGCCTCCCAGTCGGCGGTCGCCTGGAGGGTCGAGTCGATCTTGGCCGGCAGCTCGTCGGGATAGCCGACTACCCCGGCCGCCGCCAGCATCGCCACCACAGCGTCGGCGCGCGAGTCGTAGGTCTGCCAGCCGCCGAACTCGGCGCGCCGGCCCACCGTGCCGCTGAAGTTGATCTTGGCGTCGACCGCGTGGCCCATCTCGTGCAAGATGGTCCAGTCGAACATCGTCGTGCCCTCGCTGGAGAGCAGGTTGCCTTTGCCGAACAGCGCCTTGCTGTTCGTCGGGGACATATAGCCGGGGTTGATCGCCATCTCCATGGCCCGGAGCCAGTGCCCGCCCTTCGTCGCGGCCAGGTACGACTCGTCGGTCGGCACGCCGTTTTCGTCCATCACCGCGCCCGTCAGCTTGCTGGCCATCCAGCGCATCGACGAGCTCATGCCTTTCGCCGCCGGCTTGGTCACGTTCAAGACCCGCTCCTGCGGAGCGCCGCTGAAGAAGCTCGCCTGGGACAGGGGGCCGCGGGCCAGGTCCTCCGGCGGCTCGCCCAGCCGGATCGAGGCGATGAACTCGTTGTTCGCCACATGTGAGGCGGGGAGCTGGCCCAGCACCTGCTGGAGCCGGGCGTGCAACCCCGGGCCCCAGACGCCGCCGCGCGACTCCTCCGCCGCGATGTTGACGCCGAATTCGGTGATCCCCTGGAGGGCCTGGCGCGCGGGGGCCGGCAGGTCTTTCTCGATCTTGTCCCGGGCGACCAGGGCCTGCGCCTGTTCGCGGACCAGCGCCCAGCCGGCCGGGTTCGCTTTCAGCACGGCCAGCACGGGGACGAGGGTGGTCGGATAGACGGTACTCAGCACCTCGCGCAAGGCCGCCGGGTTGGTGGTGAGCGCCAGGGCGACCCGAGTCTGGGTGGCGGGGAACAGGGCGAATTTCCCCCACTGCGCCCAGAACAGGACGCCGCTGCCCGGCCGGGTGTCGGCCAACTCGTTGAGGACGGTGCTGGCGCGGGCCCGGGCCGGGCCACTCGCCGACGTCAGCGCCAACTGGATGTGTTGCATATCCGCGCCCCCCGCGGCCCTGAGCAGATCGACCAGGATGGTCGCGTCGGGGGCCTGGGCGACCGCCGTCATCAGGCGGCCCGCCGGGGTGAATTGCAAGGCGTGGATAAAGGTGTCCTTCTGGTCCCGCAGCCAGCGCCAGGCCCCGTCGCGCAGGACCACGGACTCGGCGCTGATTACCCCCAGCTCCAGCATCCCCAGGAACAACTTGTACCAATCTTCGCTTTCGGGGAGTTGGGCGACCGGCGTGCCCAGCAGTGCGCCGATCTCGTCGACCGACTTGCCCGCTAAATGAGTGCGCATCGGCCCGCGCAACGCGGTCTTGAGAGTCTCGATCACCTTCGGGGCCAGGACCGGCGACGGCGCGGGGGGGAGGAGGGCCGGTGGCGGCACGGGGGCGCTATCCAGCACCGGGGGCAACGGGGATGAGGACCCGGAGAGCGGCCGGCCGCCGGAAAGCAGCGGCGGCGGCGACGGCTCGCTGCTCAGGGGAGGCGTGGCGGGGACCAGGGGCTTCGGGGTCGGCAATGCGGAGGCCGGGAGCGGCGGGTTCCTGAAGAGCTCGTTGAGGCCGCGCAGGCCCCCCTGTGCCGCCGTGACCACCTTGATCATCGAGTACTGGTACGGCGACCCGATCATCAGCCGTAGCGTGCTTTTCATGGCCGGCTCGACCATGATCTTCTCGGCGCTCAGGATTTCTTCGACCTGCTCCTGGGTCTGCGGCACGCGATCGCGCATAATGAGCCGCTGGACGGCGGGCCGGGCCGCGGGCGGGGCGGCGCGGCGCGCGAGGGGGGCGGCCAAGCGCCGGGTGGCGCGGTTGCCCTGGGTGCGCTGCATCTGGAGGAGCCCGGCCTGGCGCACGGGGGCGTTGCCCCGCCCGGTCAGCCGCGCGTCGCGCAGCAGGGCCGGCGCCAGGGGCGCGACCGGGGCCGCCGTGGGACCAGGGCGGGCCGGGGCGGGCGCGGGCGGGCGGGCCGTCCGCGGCTGTGTGTGGGCGTCCGTCGCGCGGGTGCGGTGCTCTGCCACTACCGACCCTCCCTCCGGTCTGTAATACGAGCAGCAAGAACCAGGCGATCGAGGTCTCTCGCTATGATAGCACAGGAGCGCGGGCGAGTCAAACGCCCGCGCTGTCTAGCTGTCTATGACGCCCAGCTTCTAGCCCTTCGTTTCGTTGGGAAGGGGCTCACCGGATACGCAAGGTCCTGTATGGCTGGGTGAAGGCCGGACCGCTACGGATCGACAGATCGACAATCTTGGCGATCTGGCCGCGGGTCGCGTCGTTGTTCTGCAGGAAGTAGGGCCGGTTGCCCGGCTGGCACGGGCCGGCCGGCGGCCCGCCACAGGTGTAGCCGCTAATCACCCCGCGGGCCGCCGCCGTTTCCACGAAGGGGTAGAAGGCGGTGTCTGGAGGCACGTCCTCGAACGTGCGGTTGGGCGGGTGGATCAGTACCCAACCGGCGGCCACTGCGTCGATCTTGCTCAATTGGCCGCGGGTGTCGTAGTTGTAGGGTAGGAAGTAGGGCCGGTTGAGCGGCGGCACGCACGGTCCCGCCGGTGCCTGGCCGCAGGTGTAGCCGCTGACGATGGCCGCCGCCGCCGCGGTCTCGATGTAGCCGAAGAAGGGCTGGGTCGGCGGGACATCCTCGAAGGTGTAGGCGCCGCCCGCGGGGGTGACGATCGGCTTGGCGAAGCCCAGCACGACGATCTTGACCATCTGGCCGCGGGTGGTGTTCGTGTAGGGCCGGAAGGTGCCATCGGCGTAGCCGGAGATGACGCCGTGGCAATAGAGGTAGAGCACCGGCAGGTAGAAGTAGTCCGTCGGATGCACGTCGGTGAACTGGATCGGGCAGGGCGTCGGGCTCGGTCCCGCCGTGTTGGTCGGCACCGGCGGCCAGGTGTTGGTCGGCAGCGGCCTGGTGGGCGTGTCGGACGGGGTGGCGGTGGCCGGGGGGCCGCCGATAGTCTGCGTGGGCAGTGGCGTATCCGTCGGCCCGCCCGGCGTACGCGTGTCGGTCGGCCCCATGCCCGGCGTCGGGGTCGAAGTGGGCGTCGTGGTGGTCGGCAGGCAGAGCGGGGCATAGTGCTCGGTCAGCGTCTGCCAGGTGATGCCGTCGAAGTCGGTGCCGGCGGCCCAGACGTCGCCGGCGGCTACGGCCGCCACAGCGTAGGGGATGCCGGCGGGGGGGCCGTCGACGACGGACCAGGCCGCGCCGTTCCAATGCTCGATCAGCGGCCCGCCTGGGTTGCCACCGGTGTAGTAGTAGCCGATGGCCCAGACATCGCCGGTGGCCACAGCCGCCACGCTATAGAGTTCGTTACTGGTGCCGGGGTTAGGATTGGCGACCACGGACCAGGTCGTGCCGTTCCAGTGCTCTATCAGGGTCTGGGCATTGCTGTCGGAGCCCGAGTAGCCGGCGGCCCAGACATCATTGGACGCCACCGCCGCCACGCCCCGCAGGTAGTTATCGCCGGCGCCGGGGCTGGGACTGCTGATCACGGACCAGGTCGTGCCGT
>DATGEF010000570.1:0-3045 GCA_035310405.1 Chloroflexia bacterium
TTATGATGCCATCGTGATCGGCGCCGGCCAGGCCGGCGGCCCCCTGTCCACCGCCCTGGCGCGCGCCGGCCGGCACACGGCCATCGTCGAGCGTGAGCATGTGGGTGGCACCTGTATCAACGAGGGGTGTACCCCCACCAAGACCATGGTCGCCAGCGCCCGCGTCGCGTATCTGGCCCGCCGGGCCGCCGATTATGGGATCCAGATCGGCCCGTTGACTATCGACCTGGCGCGGGTGCGCCAGCGCAAGCGGGATATCGTGGATAGCTTCCGCAACGGCAGCCAGCACGGCATCACCAGCACGGCGGGCGTCGATCTGCTGATGGGCGCGGCACGCTTTAGCGGCCCCAAACAGGTGCTCGTGACGCTCACAGGCGGGGAGCAGCGCACGCTCACGGCCGACCAGATCTTCATCAACACGGGGGCGCGCCCGGCCAATCCGCCTGTGCCCGGTCTGGACAGCGTGCCGGCGTTAAACTCCACATCGATCATGGAGCTGGACCAGGTGCCGGAGCACCTGCTGGTGCTGGGTGGGGGCTACATCGGGCTGGAATTCGGCCAGATGTTCCGCCGGTTCGGCAGCGCGGTCACCATCGTGCAGCGGGGGAAGCAGCTGCTGGCGCGCGAAGACGACGACATAGCCGATGAAGTGGCCAAGATCCTGCGCGAGGATGGCATCGACGTGCTGCTGGAAACGGCCGCCCTGGGCGCCGAGCCGGCCGGAGACCGCATCCGGCTCCGCGTGCGGACTCCGGCGGGCGAGCGCACGTTGGAAGGCTCGCACCTGCTGGCGGCGGCCGGCCGGGCGCCCAACACGGAGGACCTGAACCTGGCCGCCACCGGGCTGCAGGTCGATAAAGGCGGCTTTATCCCGACAAATGAGCGGCTGGAGACGAGCGTGCCAGGGATCTATGCCCTGGGCGACGTCAAAGGCGGCCCGGCCTTCACCCATATCTCGTACGATGACTTTCGCATCCTGCGCACCAACCTGATCGAAGGCGGGCACGCCAGCACCGCGGCGCGCATGGTGCCCTATACCGTGTTTATCGACCCGCAGTTGGGGCGGGTCGGCCTGACCGAGGCGGAGGCGCAGGCGGCCGGCCGGCGGGTGCGGGTGGCGAAGCTGCCGATGACGTCGGTGGCGCGGGCATTGGAAGTCGACGAGACGCGCGGGTTTATGAAAGCGATCGTCGACGCCGAAAGCGGGCAGATCCTCGGCGCTGCCGTGCTGGGGCTGGAAGGCGGCGAGATCATGGCGGCGTTGCAGATCGCGATGATGGGCCAGCTCCCCTATAGCCGCCTGCGTGACGGGGTCTTCGCCCACCCGACCCTGGCCGAGTCGTTAAACAACCTGTTCATGACCCTGGACGAAAGCGCGTAGGCCAGCAAGCGCGCGCGCTGCATGGTATAATGCAGCAAATGATCAGCAGGAGGCGGCATGAGCAGCTCCCAGCCCTTCGGGGATGAGGATGACGAGTTTACCGTCGTCAGCAAGGCCGAAACCCACGCAGCGGCCGGCCATATCTATGGCGACTATGCCCGCGTCGGCGAGCCCTACCAGGTCTATATCGCCCGGGAGGCGCTGAAGCGCGCGCTGCGCCATACGCAAACCGGCTATGCCGAGACCGGTGGCGAAGTCGCCGGCGCGCTGATCGGGTCGCTGCAACGGGACGAGACGGCCGGGATCACCTTTGTCGAGATCAACGAAGCCGTGCCGGTCCACTCGACGTCGACCAACGGCGACGTCCAGATCGACCCGACCGAGTGGAGCAAAGCCGAAGACGTCACCCAGGAGCCGCAGTTCCGCGGCCGCTGCGTCGTGGTCGGCTGGTATCACTCGCACCCCGATATCGGTATCTTTCTTTCCCAGATCGACCTGGACACCCAGGCCCTGCACTTCAGCACAGACTGGCAGACAGCCCTGGTCATCGATCCGGTGCGCTGGGAAATCGGGGCCTTCGAGGGATCGCGGGGCGTGCCGTGCCCGCTGTACGTGATCCCGGCCCAGGGCGACACGGCGCTGACCCCGGCCGCCGCCGCCCTGGCCCACCTGGACGATCCCCCGGCCGTGGTCCAAGTGGCGGCCTGGCGCTCGCCCCTGGTGCTGGCCGGGGCCGGGGTGTTGATACTGGCCCTCGTCGCCCTGGCCACCCTCTTCTTCAGCTCCCAGCGGAGCGCCACGACCCTCGGCGCGCAGGCCACGGCGGCGGCGGCGACCGGCACCTATGTAGCCTACCAGGGCCAGCTCAGCGACGAAGCGACCCAGACCGTGGGCGCGCTCTACGAGAAAATTGCGACGGTCGGCAACGCGACGGTGGTGGCCGCGGCCGGGATCGCCAACACGACCGCCGTGGCGATCCAGACCCAGGTCGCGAGTGATCTGCTGGCCCAGGCCGGCAGCTACGCGGCGACGGCCACCGCGCAAGCCGTGGCGGTGCAGACGGCGCTCGCCGGGGCGAGTGGGGTCCAGCGCCAGGCGATCATCGCCACCGCCACGGCGCAGGCCAACACGGGCCTGGCGACTCAGATCGCGCTGCGGCCGCAGGCGACTCTGACCGCGTTGGGCGCCGCACACAGCAGTACCGCCAATCCGGTGCTCCAGACGGCCATTGCCGGGGCGACGGCGACCCGGGTGGCGGTCGAGACGGTGGTGGCGCATGCCGGCAACGGGAGCACCAATCCGCCCGCGCCCCCCGCCAGCCCCCCGACCACCCTCCCGACGGCCCCCCCACCCAACAGCGGCGGGGTCCCGCCCACGCCGTCCGCCCTGACCCAGGCGGGGAATCCGCCCCCGACCACGGCGCCCGCGCCAACCGATGGGGGCGGCGGCGCCGCCACCGCCCCGCCACCGGCGCCGACGAGTCTGCCCGCGGGGCCCAGCGATACGCCGTTGCCAGGCGACACTCCCCTGCCGGGCAAGTCGCCCGCGCCGAAGCCGCCGACGGCAGCGCCGCCGCCGACTGCGCCGCCCGCCACCGCCCCACCGGCCACATCCCCCCCCGGCCCCAAGCCGCCGACCGCCACCCCCGCCCCGGGGCCGACCCA
>DATGEF010000571.1:0-13507 GCA_035310405.1 Chloroflexia bacterium
CCGCCGACCGCGACCTCGCCGCCCGGCCCCCCGCCGACCAGCCCGCCGGCGCCCACGGCCACGACTCCGCCCGCGCAAGGCCCACTCACCGTGAGCCCCAGCGACGGCACGGCGGGCACCAACTTCACCTTCGTGGGCACCGGCTTCCAGCCGGGCGAGCAGGTCGCCCTCTGGTTTGTCGATCCCTCGGATCTCTATTGGTACCCGAATAATGGCCGCACGCTGACCGCGACGAGCAGCGGCCAGGCCAGTATCCAGATCATCCCGAACCAGGCGTTCTACGACGTGCGCCCCGGAACCTGGAGCTTCCACCTGCACGGGCTCTCCTCCAGCAAGGACGAAAGCGTGCAGTTCACGATCCATTAGTAGGCAGTAGGCAGTAGGCAGTAGGCAGTAGGCAGTAGGCAGGGACGAGTAGGCAGTAGGCAGTAGGCAGTAGGCAGGGACGATAAGTTATTCACTGCCTACTGCCCGTAGGGCCGCCCGCCAGCCCGCGTAGGCCGGCTTCGCCCGTTGTTGCCGCGGCTTCAGCCGCCGGGCGCCCCGGATCGTACCGCGCGCTGCACTTGCAGCGTATAGGGCCGCGGGAAGCGCGCCCCAACGGATTCTTCGCTGCGCTCAGAATGACAGATCTTATACTTTCTGCGAATAAAACACACCATCAACTCGTCAAGGAGCAATCCTGATTATGAATATTGGCTACTGCCGACTGCCTACTCGTCCCTGCCTACTGCCTACTGCCTACTGCCTACTCGTATGCAACGTATCCTGCTAGTCGACGATGAGCCGGCGATCTGCGAGGCGCTTCGGGAGCGGTTCGCGCGGGAGGGCTTTGCCGTCAGCACCGCCGCCAGCGGGGCGGCCGCCCTCGACCTGCTGCTGGGCCGCGGCCAGCCGCCCCTGGCCGCCGATTGCCTGGTGCTCGACCTGATGCTGCCCGATCTCGACGGCTTCGAGGTCCTGCGTCAGGTCCGCCAGGCCGGCGCCGACCTGCCGGTGATCCTGCTGACCGCGCGCACCGACGACGTCGACAAGATCGTCGGCCTGGAGCTCGGCGCCGACGACTATGTAGTCAAGCCCTTTAACCCACGCGAGCTGGTCGCGCGGGTGCGGGTCTTGATGCGCCGCCTGGCCGAAGTGCGGAGCTTGCGCGCCGCCCTCGCCGGCGAGAGCCCGCCGCCCGGCCCCGATGCCGAGAGCGGCGGCGCCTTGCAGATCGACCGGGCGAGCCGCAGCGTCCGGTTCCGCGGCCGGCCGCTCGAATTGCGACCCCGCGAGTTCGACCTCCTGGCGCTCCTGGCGGCACACCCCGGCCAGGTCTTCACCCGCGAGCTCCTGCTCGACCGGGTCTGGGGCCAGGATAAATTCTTCGATGCGCGCACCGTCGACGTCCATATCCGGCGCCTGCGCGAAAAGCTCGCCGCGATCGACCCGGCCGCGAACCTGATCCAGACGGAGCGGGGCATCGGCTACCGCCTGCAACCGTAGGGGCACCTCATGGCCGTCCGCATCGCGGCGCTCTACCTGACGACGACGTTGCTCGTGCTCCTGGCGCTGGGGGGCGGACTCTACCTGACCACCGAGCGGACGCTGATCGAGGCCCGCCACGGGGATCTGGATGCCTATGTGGCCGACGACGCCGCCTTCTTTCAGCAGGCCGGGATGAGCGCAGCGGAGCTGCAAGTCCTGGCCCCCGCGCTCGCCCCCAGCCTGCCCAACGCCGGCACGCGCACCCGCACGGTGCGCGTCTTCTCGGGCAACGGCACCTTGTTGAGCGCCCAGCCGGCCGACATCCCGGACAGCCGCGCGCACCCCAGCCAGGCGACGCTTGCCTGGCTGCCCCGCGGTCTCCTGGCGCTGACGCTCACGCCGTATGACCGGCCCGGCCTGATCTATGCCGCCCGCCCCATTTACAGCCTCACCGCCCCCGGCCAGGCGACCATCGTCGGCGTCGTCGAGGTGGCCGAGTCCCGCACCGACATCGACGGCGTGCTCAACCAGTTGCGCACCGGATTCGCCGGCGCCGCGGGGCTGGCGGCCCTGCTGGCCGTGGGCGCGGGGCTGTTACTGGCCCGCAGCGTGGCCCGGCCGGTGCGCCGCCTGGAGGCCGTGGCCACGGCGATCGCGGCCGGCGACCTGGCCCGCCGCGCCCGGGACCTGCCCCGCAACGAAATCGGCACCCTCGGCGAAAGCTTCAATCGTATGGCGGAGCGCTTAGCCGGCCTGCTCGCGGAGGCCCGCGGCGAGCAGGCCCGCCTGGCCGCCCTGCTGACCAGCCTGGCCGATGGCGTGCTCGCCTGCGATATCCGGCAAACCCTCACGCTGGAGAACCCCGCCGCGCGGGAGATGCTCGGCGTGCCGCGGGACGCTCCCCGCGCGATCGTCGGCGAGGTGGTCGCCAGCCTGGGGCTCGACGCGCTCTGGCGCCGGGCCATGGGCCAGGACCCCACCGCGCCGCACCCCGGGCCGGCGGAGGCCGAGCTCCAGGCCGCCGGCCATGCCCTGCTGGCGGTCGTCGTGCCGATCTACGACGGGGCCGGGCCCCAGGTCGGCGGGGCGGTCTGCGTCCTGCGCGACATCACCCGCCTGCGCGAGCTGGAACAGGGCCGCACCGCCGTGCTGCGCCGGCTCGGGCATGAGTTGCGCACGCCCTTGACCGCCTTGCGGACCATGCTCGCCAACCTGAGCGACGCCGCCCAACCCGCCGAAGCGGCGGCCCTGGCCGCGGCCGAAGCCGAGGCGGCCCGCTTGAGCCGACTGGTCGAGGAGATCCTGGCCCTGAGCCAGGGCCGCCCCGCCACCCGCCTGGATCAACGCCCCACCGATCTCCGCGCGGTGGCGGCCGCCACCTGCACCCTGTTCGTGGGCCGTGCCACGCGGCTCGGAGTCGATCTCCAGGGACCGGCCCCGGGCGACCTCCCGATCGTCGTGCGCGGCGATCCCGACCGGCTGCGCCAGGTGCTGGTCAACCTGCTGGACAATGCCTTGCGCCATACGCCCCCCGGCGGTCAGGTCGGCGTCACGGTGGCGGCGGCCGGCGGCGAGGCGATCTTGCAGGTCCGGGATGACGGCGAGGGTATGGACCCGCTCACCAGCCGCTGGGCGTTCGAGCCCTATTATCAGGCCGAGCGATCCGCCCCTCCCCCGGCGGGCCCCGCGCCGGACGCCGCGGCCCGCCCACCCGGCAGCAGCGGGCTCGGGCTCACCATCGTGCGCGAGATCGTCGCCGCCCACGGCGGGACGGTCGCACTGGAAAGCCGGCCGGCCTCCGGCACCACTGTACGGGTCCGCCTGCCGCTGGCGGCCGGCGGGCTCGGGTAAGCCAGGTCGAGCCACGCGGCCGGCGGGAACCGCACTTCCCCATGGGGCACCGCGGGGGTGAGCGTCGGCGGCAGGCGGATCAGGGGCGACATGACGAGGCCGACGGCGAAAGCCCCCATACAGCCCAGGAAAAGCAAGGCCAGGATCAGCCCAAACGCCAGGGCCAGCGGCAGAGGGATCGTGGTGCTGCCGGGGGGCAGCGCGGGGACCGGACGCGGGGGCGGGAGCGGCGGCCCCCCGGGGAGCAGTAGGCCGGGGCTGGCGGGCGCCTGCCGCCGCGCCTGGGCGCCCGCCGCCGCGCCGCCGACGTTGGCCGGCGCCTGCGAGCGCCCACACTCCTCACAAAACGGCGCGCCCGGCGCGACGTCTCCGTCACAATCCGGATATAAACACTTCGCCATGATCGCGATTGTACACCTTCTGCCCGGCCTGTCAAGCGGCGCGGTAACATTCGGTAACACTGCCGTCCGACTGCCCGTCATAATGGCGTGCTACAATAGGGCTATTGATCGAGTTGTATAATTCGTGACGAGGAGGGAACCGATGATGAAACGTCTACTGCTCGTGCCCGCCCTGTGCCTGCTGGCGGCCACCGCCCTGGCCGGCTGCGGCACCCAGCTCACGGCCCAGGATATCGTGACCCATATGCAGGCCACCGCGGCCAGCACCGATAGTGCCCACCTGGTGGTGACGGTGGCCGGGCAGGTCAACGGCCAAGAAGCCAATGCCATGCTGGGCGGCACGCACATCGCCGATGTGAACGGCACGATCACCGCCGAGCTCTGGTATCGCAAACCCAACCTGCTGCGCGTCCAGGTCCTGTCCAGCAGCTATCCCGCCTTGGTGGGCGCCATGCTGGTCCACGACGGCACGCATATCTGGGCCTATGATCCCCACACCAAGATCGCCTATAAGATGGACACCGACGCCCTGCGCCAGGCCGCCGGCAAGGCCAACATCCCGGCCAATCTGCAGGATATGCTGGCCAATCCCGACCTCGAAAACGCCATCAACCAGCTCCTGGCCCTGACCGACTACACGCTGGCGGGCCCCGAGAAGGTCGGCAACTACACCACCTATCGCCTCGACCTGCTGCCCAAGGCGGGCAGCCCGGCGGCCCAGGTCCTGCCCGATGCCCGGGCCACCCTCTGGGTCGACCAGACCACCTGGGTGCCGGTGAAAGCAACCCTCACCGCCAAGCAGGGCCATGGGCAGATGGACATGAGCACCCTGGAGCTGAACAAGACCCTGCCCGACAGCACGTTCCAGTTCAGCCTGCCGAACGGCGGCCACGTCCTGGACCTGACCAATACCGTGCCGCACACCGTCAACCTGGTCCAGGCCCGCCAGATCATGCAGGCCGGCGGCTACCACCTGCTGGAGCCGGCCTATGTCCCGGCGGGCGCCACCCTGGTGCAGGTTATGGGCAGCCGGGGCCTGACCGGGAATAGCCCCCAGGTGACGCTGAACTACAGCGGCGGCAGCAGCACGCCGACCTTCTGGATCAGCGAGCTGAGCGGGTCCACGGACCTGAAGGCCGCGGGGACCATGAGCGGGGCCGGCGATGCCCAGTTCGGCGCCGGGCAGGCGGTCACGGTCCGCGGCGTGCAAGGGCACTATGCCAGCCATACCGAAAAGACCAGCGGCGCCGAGGTCGGCTTGCTCTGGTGGAAAGATAGCAGCGGCCTGACGATGGCCGTCAGCGGCCAGCTCTCCCAGGCGGAGCTGCTGAAGATCGCGGAGAGCATGAAATAGATACGCTATCAGCGGTCGGCGGCCAGCGATCAGCCTGCGGGTTGATCGCTGGTCGCGGCTTGCTGTTTGGATGAGCCAATGACAGAACTGATTACGCTGGCCCGGCCGGCCCCCGCGTCCACGAACGGCACGGCGCCAACGTCCATTATCGAGATGCGGGGGGTGGTGCGCCGCTACAAGATGGGCAGCGCCACCGTCGCGGCCGTGGACGGCATCGACCTCGGCGTCGCGCGGGGCGAGTTTATCGCCCTCATGGGCGCCTCGGGCTCGGGCAAGTCGACCTTACTCAACCTGCTCGGGGGCCTCGATCAGCCGACCGCCGGGACCATCGTCGTCGCGGGGCTGGACCTGGCGCAGGCCGGCCGGAGCGCCCTGGTGGAGCATCGCCGCCGGCACGTGGGTTTTGTGTTCCAGAGCTTTAACCTGCTGCCGCACCGCACCGCGCTGGAGAATGTGGAGGTGCCGCTGATGCTCTGCGGCCAGCCGGGGCCGGCCCGCCGCGCCCGCGCCCGCGCCCTGCTGGAACAGATGGGCCTCAGCGGCCGGGCCGACCACCGGCCCAGCGAGCTGTCGGGCGGGGAGCAACAGCGCGTGGCGATCGCCCGCGCTCTGGCCAACCAGCCCCCGATCCTGCTCGCCGACGAGCCGACCGGCAACCTCGACAGCACCACCGGGGCGAGCGTGATGGCCCTCCTGCGCCAGCTGAACGCCGACGGCATCACCCTGGTCGTCGTCACGCATGATCCCGCCGTCGCCGCCTATGCGGACCGCATAGTGCATCTGCGTGATGGCCAGATTACGGAGATTACAGCCCGTACCCCGGCCCCGGCGGCCGCCCAGGAGGACCGGCGATGACCCCGCGTGATATTATCGCCACCGGCCTGGGCAACTTGCGGCGCCGCAAAATCCGCACCGTGCTGACCTCGATCGGCGTCTGGGTCGGCATCCTGACGATCGTGACGATGGTCTCGCTCGGCATCGGCCTGCAAACCCAGGTCACCGACACGATCAAGCAGTGGGGCCTGGAGACCGTCTTCGTCATACCGGTCACAGCCCGCGGCCCCGAGACCGGCGGCGCGGCCGGCGTGCTGCCCCACCCCGCGCACCCGATCCGCCCGGCCGACCTGGCCACCCTCGGCGCGCTGCCCGGGGTCCAATCCATCGAGGCCTATATCAACATCCCGCAGGGCCTGAACCTCACCCTGACGCTCGACGGCCGCGACCACCCCCTGGATCTGGAAAACCGGGCCAGCCAGGCGACGATCCTGGAGGGCAAAGTCGACGTCACGGCGGGCAGCGCGCTCGCGCCCGGCCCGGACGGGCGCGGGCTCGTGCTCAGCCACGCCTATGTGCGCCGGCTGGGCATCCCGGCCGCGCAGGAAGCCGCCCTGGTCGGCCGCCCGGTGGTGATCCATGCCGAGACCCCGCGCGGCGAGCGGGCCGATTTTCCGACGACCATCGTCGGCATCAACACCGCCCTGCGGGGCGCGCAGATCGGCACCGCCGATGCGCTTGCCATCCAGCAATGGTGGTTCAACGCGCCCGACTTCCTGCAAACCGAGGGCTACTCGCCCGTCGTGCTGCATACCGGCTCGCTCACCGATGCCAGCCTGGTCTCCAAAGCCGTCACCGCGCAGGGCTTCCAGGCATCCACCCTCCAGCTGCTGCTCGACCAGGTGAATAAAATCTTCCTGATCGTGGAAACCGCGCTGTCCGGCATCGGGCTGCTCGCGCTGCTGGTGGCCAGCATCGGCATCGCCAATACGATGATCATGGCCATCTTCGAGCGCACCCGGGAGATCGGCGTGCTGAAGGCGTTGGGCGCCTCGAACGGCGATATCCTCAAGTTGTTCATCGTCGAAGCCGGCGCGATCGGCCTGCTCGGCGGCGTCTTTGGCGTGCTCGGCGGCTGGCTGCTCAGCCGGCTGCTCGATTGGGTCGCCCACCTCTACCTGGCGAGCACCCAGGTAAGCATCCCGGCGCCTTTCTTTATCCTCACCCCCGAGCTAGTCGCCGGCGCCCTGGTCTTCGCCACCGTCGTCGGCCTGCTGGCCGGGCTCTACCCGGCGGCCCGCGCCGCCCGGCTCGACCCGCTCGCCGCGTTGCGGCACGAGTGAGCGCCGCCGGGTCCCCCGCGCGGGGGACCCGGCGGTTTCGTCCGTTTTTCGACATTGCGGCCAAAATCGGACACGATCGTGCCTTGATTCCTTGACATCCGGCCCGGCAATTTGGTACTATTTCCTATAGAAGTTGGAGTTGTCGGTCCTGGTTATGCGTCGCAGTGAGACAGTTCTCCTGGCCCGATTCCCCGTTCGGCAAGCATCCACTTCCTGCCAAGCCTGGTCACTCTGTGTAGTAAGCTGCCCGTCGGTTGGGAGGATGGGGGGCGCGCCGAGTGCCTGGGGCGTACCGGGTTTTTCGTAATGGAGGTAGCTATGGACCATACCCATGGTGTCGTCAAGTGGTTTAACGACAGCAAAGGCTATGGGTTTATCACCAGCCCGACTGGCGAAGATGTGTTTGTGCATTACAGCGCCATTAACGGTGAAGGGTTCAAGACGCTCAGCGAGGGTCAGGAAGTCGAGTTCGACCTGCAGACCGGTCCCAAAGGCCTGCAAGCGCTCAACGTGACCAAGCTGGCGAACATGACCGTGGGCCGCAGCACGCTGGCCACGGACGCGAGCCCGAGCGGTTATTAAAGTCCTGAGTAGAAAGTCCTGAGTAGAAAGTCCTGAGTGTTGAGCGTGGGCCTTCGGCACATAGGTTGGCTGTGGTGCTGGGATCGCAACACTCTTCATCCAGGACGACCATTCTAGACTCAACAATACACCCGTCGCCGTTCCCGGCGACGGGTGTATCTATTTGCGCCAGCGGGCCGGGAGCCTGCTTACGAATGGGTGCCAGCGGGCCGGGGCCCTGCTTACGAGCCGGCGGCCGGCAGCCCCCAGGCGTTCAGGTACCCGCCCGAGAGCCAGTAGACGACGCCGTGCGCCACGACCACTCCGGAAAAGCTGGCGCCGAGATGGGGCGGCGTGAGCGAGGTCAGCAGGGCGCCCGTGGCTTCGTCCAGGATCTGGACCCCTTGCGAGCCGGTGTTGACGAAGACGAGCCCATTGGCCAGGGCCATGTTCCCATAGGTCGCGCCGATGATCCGGCGCCAGCGCGTGGCCCCGGTGAGCGGGTCCACCGCAAAGAGCCGCTCTTCGTCGCCGATGAAAAGCAGCGTGCCGCCCCCGCTGGGATCGAAGGCCGGCATCATGCCGGCGTTGATGCCCACCGACCGGTGCCAGACGGGGCCGGCGGCCAGATTGTGCAGGTCGAAGACCAGAAAGGTGCCGTCTTTGTGATTGGCCGCGATCAGGGTCCGCCCGCCCAGCGAGAACACCACCGGCGTGGTGCCCCAATCGTAGTCCTGGCCCGTCGCCCCCCATCGTTGCGCCTGCTGGATGACCAGGCTGAGCGGATCCAGGGTGACGATGGCCCGGTTATAGGGGCCGTTATAGCCGTTGTAGTCCTCGCCCGTGGCCACGACGAGTGTGCGCCCGTCGGGGCTGAGGGCGGGGGAGTTCCAGATGCCGGCCCCCGCCTGGCCGGCCGGCACGAAAGCCTGGCTGGCCTGCAACGTCCCGTTCTGCAGATCGACGGCCCGGATCGCTCCCCGCACTGAGGGGTTATCACAGCGCGAGGACACGCCCAGATAGGCGCGGCCCGCGGCGATCAAGGGCGAGGCCCAGGCAAAGCCGCTGTCCCCCGCGTCTAGCGGCGCGCGCCAGAGCTGCGCGCCGCTCTGGGCGTTCAGGCCATAGTACGCCGCATCGCCGCCGCCCGCGACGATCACGCCGGCGGCGACGGCCGGGGTCGCGCCGATCCCGACATTATTGCAGCCACTGTCGGCATAGCCGATGTTCGCCCCCCAGAGCGGCGTGCCGCTGTCCGCCGCAAAGGCCAGCAAGTTGGGACCGCTCGCCACGCTGCTGCCGGCATAGACCCGGCCGTTCGCCACCACGGGCGCCCCCGACGGAGGCGTGCCGTTACTGCCGATAGGGGCCTGCCAGCGCGCCACCAGGCGGCCCGCATTCTGGGCGGTGATCAGCGTTTCGTCCGGGTTATAGTTCGTGCGGCCGGGATCATGGCCATACATCGGCCAATCGCCCGCGGCCGGATCGGGGACGGTCGCGCCCGGCGGCGTGACCCCGCCGGGATAGGACTGCCGGTAGCGGAAGGTCCCGAGCTGGGACAGGAGCACATCGTAGGGGGGTGCGTTCTCCGGATGCCGCTCTAAAACAGACCGCTCGAAGTACTGCACGGTGTACGGCCGGCCGTCCAGGTCGCTGACCTCCGTAAATTCCTCGGAGATCGGGTAGCCATATTGCGCGAGCCCCCCATGCTGCTGCCAGTAGGTCAGAAACTGCGGCCCGACCGTATGCCCGGTTGCCGGGAACACCACGCCCCCCGTCGCCGCGTGCTGGCCGGGGGCGCCCTGCGGATATTTCTGGTGATACCGGTAGGTCCCGAGCTGCGAGAGAAGAATATCATAGGGCGGCGCGTTCTCCGGATGGGACTCCAGCACTGCCCGCTCGAAGTATTGCACGATATACGGCTGCCCATTGAGATCGCTCGTCTCGCGAAAGACGTCGCTGATCGGGTAGCCCAGCACGGGCAATCCCTCATGCGTCGACCAGTATTGTAGAAATGCGCCGCTGATCGTCTTGCCGGTTTCGGGGAAAGTCCGGCTCGCGTCCTGGGCCCGCGCCGCCGGCCAGCCGGACCCCAGCACGGCCAGGAGCCCCAGCACGAGCGCCGGTAGCTTGCTTCTGCTCTTGTGACCCATACAGGAAATAAACCTCGCCTTTAGGTGGATTTGTTGCGCAAGGAGGTACCCGCATGATATCAGCTTTGCGCGGGGCATGCAAGGCGCTACTTGATACCCAGATGGACCAGCACGACCTTCGAATCCCGGCTCCGCTGCAGCAGGATGGTGTTATTCGCCGCCCAGCGCAACGTCTGGTACTGGCCGCCGACCACCAGCGGCGGGACCACCGCCTCGGCATAGACCTGGCGGCCCGGGCTGCCGGGCCGCGCCGCCAGGTAGAGCCCACTGGTATTCGGAGTGCGCCGGCTGGACACGATATAGGCCAGGCCCTCGCCGGTCGGGGCCCAGGCGGCCCAATGCGCGCCCAGCGGATCGATCGGGATCTCTTTCCCATCGGCCAGGGTGACCAGCCAACTGCTGCTCACGCCCGGAGGGAGGGCATACTGCCCGACGACGGCATCGGAGAAGGCCAGCAGCGCCTGGCCGTCCGGGGAAAACTCGATATCCGTTACCAGCCGGTCGCCCACCAGATGGCGGGGGTCCGTGCCGTCGGGCCGGGCCACCCACACGCCGAGATCGGGGCTTTGGGTCTTGAGGAGATCGCGATTGTAGGCGATCAGCCCGCCGTCGGGCGCGAGGGCCAGCACATAGATCTGGCCGCCCAAGCCGGTGAGCGGGCCGATTTTCGTCGCCGCGCCGCCGGCGGTGAGGTTGGCCAGGTGCCCGGTCGCGGCGTCGAGCACCCAGATGTGGGGCTTGTAGAAATAGAGGAAGAGGTTTTCGGTGAAGACCAGACGGGTGCTGTCGGGCGACCAGCGCACGACGTTGGCGTCGATGATCGCCGGGATGCTCGCACAGCGCTGCTGGACGGCGGCCGCGGTGTAGACGCAGATCTGCTTCTTATCCACCCAGGCGATCTGCTGCCCGTCGGGCGACAGATAGAGGTCGCCGTGCGGCAGGCTCAGTTCCTCGACGCTGGTCACGCTCAACGCTGCGGCGGAGACTGGGCTCGGGCTCGGGCTCGGAGTCGCGGTCGGGGGCGGGCCTGCGCTATCACAGGCGGTGAGCCACAAGCTACAGGCGATCACGATCATGAGGGCGGGGCGTAAGGTCGTCATCCGCGTTACTCCCGAAACGCGACCCAGTGGCGGATGGATGGGATCTAGCGGGCCCCCCGGCGCCCGGGCGGCGCGCCCAGCATAACATAGCCCGTTCCAGAGTGTCAATGCCCGCGGTCCGGGTGCGGGCACCGCGCAAAGCCCTCCGTCTTCCCTCTTGACCAGTAGGTAACATTCATAATAGGCCACTAGCTTTGCCTTTTGCGCCACTCGCGGGGTGGCGAGGTGCTCTAGGCCCCAGCCCGCGGGTAGCCGGCGTCGCCGCGGCTCAAGCCGCGCGGCGATCGGGCGCGGTTGCCAAGATGTCATGATCGTATTAAGGCATAAATATTAGCAAAGATATACAAGAATTTGTCATTCGGAGCGCAGCGAAGAATCCGTTGCCCCATGGATCAGATCGGAGCCGGCGGGCCGCGGGCCCCGCGACCCACGCCGCCCCGATCGCCTCGTTGGGGTAGTAGGCTCGCGCTTCAGCGGATTCTTCGCTGCGCTCAGAATGAAAGATCTTATGCTTTCTGCTAATAAAATACATCGCCGCCTCATTAAGGAGCGATACTTATTATGTAATGTTATCTAGTGACCATATAGTCACGTATACAGATCGAAATCCAAAATCCAAAACTCAAAGGCCGATGGGGTAGCGGCGCCGCGTGCCATGCCGCTACGCCGCGTCTGCCAGCGATACGCCAAAGTGCCAATGTAGAAGACAAGGAGGATGCCAGGAAAGTCGTGTTTTGGGTCTCGACTTCGTTTATACTGTAGTTAACAATACCCGCTCCAGGAGAAGTTATGGACTTGGTTATGGCGAACCTCGTGCAGCTGCTGCACCAGGCCGGCCTGCTGCCTAACGTATTGCAGTCGTTCACCCTCGGCGAGCCGTCAGGATCGGGGGGTTTCCCAACCGACCCCTGGAAGCACGAGGCCAGTGCGCGGTTGGGACCTCTAGCTAATCAGTGGCGGCATCGCCAACACGTCTCCCCAGGCGGTGCCCGCCCCAGTACGCCCGACAGCACGGTAGATCTCCAGACGCGCGCGCTCGTTATGACGTTTATGACGGCCCTCGAAGCGGCGGCCCAATCGTCGAGCATGCGTATCGTCCGGCTGCGTGCCTTGCTGCATGTCTGGTTAGCGGTAGGAGATTGGCAACAGGCCAGACGACTTGCGGATCTCCTCTCCGAACCGCTGGAACGCATAATGGCGCTGGAACACATAATGGCCCTGTGTGACATTGCCATCTATTTGTTGGATATTTCAGAGACGACTCAAGCACACCAGATCCTGACTGAGGCCGAAGATCATACCTGGCACGCTATGGGTTGGCGCGCTATGCCTGCGGGGCGCTCAGTAGCGGAGCCCCAGTCCGCAAACATCGATGCAGAGGGGCTCGCGATGATCGGCAAACGCCTGGCTCAAGGATGGCGAGGCGTTGGCGAGCAACAGCGGGCCATCCTGGTCGCCACCCATATCGCCCCCCGGGTGCAAGCCGCTGTCGCCGACACGCCGCTCCACGCCCAGTCCTACCTCGGAGCACAGCTGGTACGGCTCTGGCTGGCGGCCGGCGTGTGGGATCAGGCGCTGATCGTTGCCCGGCTGATGCCCGATCGGGTTGATCGAGCGCTGCGCTTGTGCGAAATTGCGGGCTGGTTGCTCAGCCCGCCGGCACAGGATCAGGCACAGGATCAGGCGAAGATCTTGTTAGCGGAAGCCGAAAGTATCAGCGCGGAAATCGAAGATGATGTCCTGTTAACCCGGTTGAGGGAAGAGTTGGTAAGCACCTGGGCCGCGGCGCATGAATGGGAACGCGCGGCGACCTATGCGGCACAAATGCCGCCCTCCCAAGAGCAGGCGCATGCGTTTTGTGCGCTGGCCACCCACTTGATTACAGCGGGAGATCCCGCCACCGCGCTGGGCCATTTGTGGCGCGCGCGAGAAATAGCGGTGAGTGTAGACGACGAGTCGATGCAGGCGGAAACGCTCCGCATGATCGCGTGGCAGCTAGAGGAAGCGAAGGATGGGGCGGGGGCGGAACAGGTCCGCGAGGAGGCGATCCGCGTGGCCCGCGCCGGGGAGAAAAGCACCGATGGTCAGAACAGTCAGGGGTCATCGGGAGTCCTCATGCGGCTCACCGAAGATTTAGCCGCCCGTGGGCAACATGACCAGGCCCAGGCCATTGCGCAAGCTATTTTGAATCGGGATAAGCGCGAATGGATGTTACGCACCCTGCCAGGCATAACGGCCACCGGGTCTTCCCCGGCACTTTGAGCTCAGGACTTGCCACTCAGGACGATGCGGTACGCCGCGTCGGCCCTGGCCACCCCCCGCAGCGCCTGCTCGCGGGCCTCCCAGTCCGGCAGATAGGCGTGCATGAAGGCCTTGAAGACCCGGCCGTGATTGGGCGCCAGCAGGTGGACCAGCTCATGCACGATCACGAACTCGCCCAGCGCTTTCGGCAGGGCCAACAGCTCGCTGTTGAGCGTCAACCGGCCGCTGGTGGAGATCG
>DATGEF010000572.1:0-9961 GCA_035310405.1 Chloroflexia bacterium
CCTGGACGCCACCCCCCCCGAGAAACAGCGCCGCATCGCCGGCCAAACCCTCGAAATTTACGCCCCCCTGGCGAACCGTCTCGGCATCTGGCAATTCAAAAGCGAGCTGGAAGACCTGGCCTTTTATTACCTGGAACCGGACAAGTACCGCGAACTGGTCTCCCAGGTCCAGGAGCGCAAAGACACCAGTGCCCGCTATATCCAGCGCGTCATCACCGCCCTGGACCGGGCGCTCAAAGAGGCCGGCATTGCCTGCGAGATCAAGGGCCGCACCAAGCACATCTATTCGCTCTACCAGAAGATGCTGCGCAAAAATCGGTCCTCTGATCGCATTTATGACCTCCTCGCGGTGCGCATCATCGTCCGGGAAATCCAGGACTGTTACGCCGCCCTCGGCGTGATCCATACGCTCTGGCCGCCGATCGTCGGCGAATTCGACGACTATATCGCGGTGCCCAAAGAGAGTATGTACCAGTCGTTGCACACGGCCGTGTGGGCTTTTGATAACAAGCCGCTGGAGATCCAGATCCGCACCCATAAGATGCATGAGACGGCGGAATTCGGCATCGCGGCGCACTGGCGCTATAAAGAGGGGCAGCGCACCGCGCGCCGTGACCGCGAATACGAGACCAAGATCGCCAGCCTGCGGCGGCAAATGGATTGGCGGCACGACGTCGAAGACGCCCAGGAGTTCGTCGACTCCCTCCATTCCGATATCTTCCAGGACTATATTTACGTCTACACGCCCCGCGGGGACATTGTCGAGCTCCCGGCCGGCGCGACAGCGATCGACTTCGCCTTTCGCATCCACACGGAGCTCGGCTACCAGTGTGCCGGGGCGACGGCCAACGGGAAAATCATTACCCTGGATACGCCGCTCAAAAACGGCGACATGCTCAAGATCATCAAGGACCCGCGGCGCAAGGGGCCGAGCCGCGACTGGATTCACTCCGGGCGGCGCTATGTGACGACGGCCAACGCCCGGCAAAAGATCAGCCAGTGGTTCCGCCGGCAGGCCCACGACGAGAACGTCAGCCAGGGCCGCGAGATCCTGGAGACCGAGCTGAAGCGGCTCGGCATGCACGACCTGCCCCAGGCCGAGATCTTGAGCCTGTTCCCCCGCTATGATAGCTTCGACAAGCTGCTCGAAGCGATCGGCAACACCGATATCAGCCCGGCGGCCATCGCGGCCAAGCTCTCGCCGTTGCGCAGCGTGGCCCCGTCGACCCGGGTGTCTTTACCCACCACCGGCCCCTTACCATCGCTGGAGCTGGGGGGCGCGACCAACCTGCTGAGCACGATCGCGCGCTGCTGCCGGCCGATGCCGGGCGACGAGATCATGGGCTATACCACCCGGGGCCGCGGGATCAGCGTCCATCGCGCCGATTGCCACAATATCACCAACCTCAAAGAGCAAGATCGCGAGCGCCTGGTGCGCGTCAGCTGGGAGGGCCTGAAAGGCCAGCGCTACATGGCCCGCGTGCGCATCGAAGCCCTCGACCGGGTCGGCCTGCTGCGTGATGTGACGACCATCGTGGCCGACGAAAAAGTCAACATGAGCGATGTGCAGACCGCCGCCAACAAAGGCGGCGGCACCCAGCATATCCTCGCCAACCTGGAAGTGACCGGCGTGGATCAGCTGCTGCGCCTGATGCAGCGGCTCGAAAGTATCAGCGGGGTCTACGAGGTCCACCGCGATATACCCAGCGAAAAGATCCAACGCCCCTGAGCCCCCCTGGAGGATCGAGAGAAGCATGCCCCCGAGTCCCATAATCGTGCAACTTGGCCCGCTGGCCCTGCGCTGGTACAGCGTGATGATCGTCTTGGGCGCCCTGGTCGCCGCGTGGATCGCCACGCGCGAGGCGCGCCGCCGCGGCCAGGATTCCGAGATCATCTGGCAGATGCTGCCCATCGTGCTGGTCTGCGGCATCATTGGCGCCCGGCTGGGCTGGGTGCTGGTCAGCCTCAAAGATATCCAGGCCAAAGGCTGGGACCATGCTTTCTACGTCTGGGAGGGTGGGCTGAGTATCCAGGGCGCCCTCGTCGGCGGGATACTCGCCGCCGTTATCTACACCCGGCGGCAGGGACTCGACTTCTTCGAGTGGGCCGATATCATAATCCCAGGCGTCGCCATTGCCCAGGCCATCGGGCGCTGGGGCAACTATTTCAACCAGGAAGCGTTCGGCGCGCCGTGTAATAATCCCTGGTGCATCCCGATCAGCCCGGACGTGCTCGCCAGCCACCCGGAATACGCCGCCTTCGTCGGCAAGTATACCCACTTCGCCCCCACCTTCGCCTATGAGATGATCTGGGACCTGCTCAATTTCGCGCTGCTGATGTGGCTGGGCCGCCAGTGGCGAGTGGAACTGCGCACCGGCGATCTGCTCTGGGTCTACGGCATTTTCTATTCGATCGGCCGCTTCTTCATCGAAGAAATCCGCGTGGACAGCGCGACCGTGAATGGGCTCAAGGCCCCCGAGCTCTTCGCCTTGTTGACGATCGTGGTCTGTTGGGCCGGCCTGATCTGGCGCCACCGGCCGGGCTCGACGGCGCCGGTCGCCGTGGTGGCCGACGAAGACGCCGCGGACGCCGAGGCGGACGCCGAGACGGAGTGGGAAGCGGAGGATGGGGTGCCCGGGGCCGCCGACGCCGTGGACCACGACGAGCAGGATGAACCGGTCGAGCCCGTGCCCCATGCGCAGCCCGTCGTCGCGCAGGCCGCCGAGGCGGAGGACTAAGGCCGCTATTGCGCCAGCCCCTCGTCCACGGGGGGCGTCGGCCGCGACGCTAGGGGATCAGCTTCAGCTTCTCGGTCAGGTCGCTATCCGCCAGAATCCCGATCTGGATCGCGCGGATGATCCCCTGGCGGTCAATGAAGAAGCTGGTGGGGATGGGGCCGACCCGGTAGAGGTTCTTCACCTGGCCGGCCTCGTCGGGCAGCAGCGGGTAGGCGAGGCTAAACTCCTTCTGGAACGAGATCACGATCGCGGGGTCGCTCTCGACCGCGACGCCGAGCACCTCCAGCCCGGGCCCCGGCCCGGCCGCGCTGGCGCGGACCTTCGTATAGGCGGCCTGGATGGTCGGCAGCTCGGTGCGGCAGGGCTCGCACCAGGTGGCCCAGAAGTTGATCACGACCGGGCGGCCGTGCAGGTCGGACACGCTATGGATCTGGGCCCCCAGGTCGCGCAGCTTGAAGTCGGGCGCCGTGGCGCCGACGCGGGGCGCGGTCGGCTCGTCGGGCACGCCAAAGCGCTCGACCTTGCTCGTCGCCAGCAGCTGCTTGATCCAGTCGTTGGCTTTCTGCCGGCTGGCGTCGTCGTTGGCCGCGCCGGCGGTCACGTCCAGCCCGATATAGCTGTTGATCAGCACGATATCGCGCTGCTCGGCGTAGAGATCGGCGCGGGTCAGGCCATAGCCCTTGAGCGCCTTATCGAGCTCGTCCAGCGATTTGCCGCTGCGGGCGATCAGCGACTGCACAAAACCGGCGACGTCGGCGTCGCTGACGGCGACGCCGGCGCGAGTGGCATCCTGGGCTTTCATCCGCCGGTCGATCAGGTCCTCGACCGTGGCCGACCGGCTCGGCGTCTCTTCCGCGCCGTTCAGCAACGCGGTCAGCGCGCGGTTGATCAAGATCTCGTGGTCGACCTGCGCGACCGTGATATCTTCGCCGTTGACCCGGGCGAGAACGCCGGGGGGTGGCTGGGCACTCCACCAGGAAATCGCGAACACGGCCGCCACCAGCAGCAGGGCGGCGACCAGCACCCCCCCCAGCACCCGTTGTTGCAGATTGCGCCGGCCACGCGCGGCCGGGCGGACCGGGGGGGCCCCGGCGGCCGGCACGGGGGCCCCGGGGGGGGTCTCCACCGCGCGCCGCCCGCGGCGGATGTCCACGCCGAAGCCGGGATCGCCGGGGGGGTCTGACGAAGATCGATTCACGCGCCTAGATTCCGATCTGCCATTGCGGCATCAAGCCGTTGAGCCACGTCACCCGGTCGAGCACCAGCAGCACCCCCATGAACAGCAGAAGCACGCCGCTGAGCAAGGAGATCGGGTTCAGGTTGGCCAGCAGGGTCCGCCCGGCCACCCGCAGGTCGAAGGTGCGCATCATGATTTTGCGCAGCCAGATCGTCAGCTGGCCAGCCAGCAACGCGGCGAGGATAAACGGGATGCCCAGGCCCAGGGAATAGGCGACAAAGAGCGGCACAGCCTCGGCGGTGCGTTGCGCCATCGCCATGGTGTACAGCAGACCCAGGAAGGGGCCCACGCAGGGCGTCCAGCCGAGGGCGAAGCCCGTGCCGATCAAAAAGGAGCGGAAGTATCCCAGATTCGCGGCCGGCCGGAAGTGATCGCCCAGGCGGTTTTCGTAATAAAAAAACGGGATCTGGAAGGGGCGCAGGGTATGCACCCCGAAGATGATCAGGAGTAGCCCGAGGACCACCTGCAGCTGCTGGCGGTAATCCAGGAGCCACTCGCTGAGCGCCCCGGCGCTGATCCCCAGCAGCACGAAAATGAGGGAGAAGCCGGCCACAAAGGCTAGCGCGTGCAAGAACACCTTCCAGCGCGCGGCTTGCACCCGTTGGGTGCCCTTCTCCACACTCGCACCGGTCATGTAGGCCAGGTAGGTCGGCACCAACGGCAGCACACACGGGGAAGCAAACGATAGGAAGCCGGCCAGCACGGCGACGAAAATATTGGCATTACTCTCATTCACGACGACGACCTCACTTCTAGAGCGGGCGGGCGCAGGGGTGGCGCCCCGGCCAGATGCCGGCTCTCGTCAAACGCGATCTGGATCCAGGGATAGATCAGCCGCACGATGGCAAAGCCAAACAGCGACCCCGTGATGATCCGCAGCCACCAGTTCAAGGTGCCCAGCGTATCGCCGACGGAGAAATCGCCGAAGCGCCCGCCGGTGAGCAGATCGAACCAGGCATTGTCCTCGCGCAGGCCCAGCAAATGGGTCATCCCGTCGAGGCCGATCGGCACCAGCAGCAGGAGGAAGACCTGCCAGCGCAACGGGCGCAGCATCCAGGCCAGCCGCCCGCCGAAGCGGCCCCGGCGGGCGGCGGCGAACAACAGGCCCAGGACGAAGATGGTGCTGTAGATCGCGGTGTTGCGGTAGCAGTAGGCCACCTGGTAGCCGAACAGGTTGCCGGCGCGCTCCGGCAGCTGATGGCAGAAGAGCATATAGACTGTGTAGATGGGGTCGGCCAGGAACCACCAGCCCAGCGCGGCAAAGATCGGGGCCAGCCAGGGGAGGGTCGAGAAAGTCCCGAGCAGCGTATTGGCCAGGGTCAGCCAGTGAGTGCCCAGGCTGTTGCCGAAGTGGTCCAGGGCGCCCAGGATGCCGCCGGGCGCCGGCCGCGTGCCGTAGGGATAGCGATACGCCCCCGGCGCGCCGCCGGGCGGATCGGTGGCCGGGGGCGCGGCGGGAATCGGTGGGGCCGGCGGCCCGGCCAGGGGGCCGGGCGTCTGCAACGCAACCCGCAGCCGGGCCGGGTCCAGCGATTCGGGCGCCGGCACCGGGCGGCCGCCCGCGACCACGACCACCGGGATGAGGTCGCGGTACGCGGCGAACAAGGCCGCGTCATCCAGGATATTGACCTCGTCGACCGCCCAGGCCGCCGGGTCGGGCGCGGTGGCCAGCAGCTGGCGCAGGGCATAGCGCGCCTGATCGCAGAGCGGGCAGTTCGGCTTGCTATAGAAGGTGATCGTCGGCATAAAGCGCTGCTTTCCTGCGCCCGCCCCCCGGTCCTTGCGGGCCGGCAAGGCAGGCAGCCCTCCTATTATACCCCGGGCGCCGGACAGGCGTCAAACGGCAACCCGGTAGTTTAGTCGGCAGTCGTCAGTCGCCAGTCGCCAGTTTTGGGATCAGAGTCGGTTGACCCTTCGCCAATAAGGCCTCGTGACTGACGACTGACGACTGACGACTGACGACTGGTAGCACGGATGGGGCCGGGTATGTTACAATGGACCAGCGTGCCCGCGACGGGCCCACCGCTTTATATTGCCCCGGGGTATCCCGTGAATACCCGAATGTAGGACACAAGTCAAAGGAGACTGGTATGGTATCTACTGTCAAGCCGGCGCCCGGCGTCGAGACGCTCCCCGGCCCCAAGGCCGCGGCCATGGTCGCGCGCGACGAGCAGGTGATCTCACCCTCGTATACGCGGAGCTACCCGTTCGTGATGGACCACGGCCAGGGGAGCGAAGTCTGGGACGTCGACGGCCGGCGGTTCATCGACTTCACGGCCGGGGTCGCCGTGCTGGCCGCGGGGCACGCCCACCCGGCGATTATCGCGGCCATCACCCGGCAGGCGCAACGCTATATTCATATGGCGGGCACCGATTTCTACCTGCCCGAGGTGGTCGAGCTCGCCGAGACGCTGGGCCGCATCACACCGGGCCATTACGACAAACAGGTCTTTTTCACCAACTCGGGGACCGAGTCGACCGAGGCCGCGATGAAGCTCTGTCATCATTATACGGGGCGGCCCTGTTTCATCAGCTTCCTCGGCGCGTTCCATGGGCGGACCTACGGCAGCATGTCACTGGGCACCAGTAAGGCGCTGCACCGCACTCGCTACCAGCCCCTGCTGGCCGGAGTCTACCACGCCCCCTTCCCCAATCCCTATCGCCCCCCGTTTGACGTGCCGACCGAGCGGCTGGGCCGGGCGTGCGTGAACTACATCGAGCACACGATGCTGCACCACCTGGTGCGGCCCGAAGAAGTCGCGGGGATTTTCGTGGAGACGATCCAGGGCGAGGGCGGCTACGTGATTCCCCCGCCGGATTTCTACCCGGCCCTGCGCGCGCTCTGCGATAAGTACGACATCCCGCTGGTCATGGACGAGGTGCAGTGTGGCATGGGCCGCACCGGCAAGATGTATGCGATCGAGCACTGGGACGTCGTGCCCGATGTGATCTCGATGGCCAAAGGCATCGGCGGCGGGTTGCCGCTCGGCGCGATCGTCGCGCCCAAGCGCATGATGACCTGGCCGTCGGGCGCGCATGCCAACACGTTTGGCGGCAACCCGCTGGCCTGCGCCGCCGCCCTGGCGACCATCCGCTTGCTGGAAACCGAGCTCCTGGCCAACGCCACCCAGGTGGGCGGGCAGATGCTGGAGCGCATGCAGACCTGGCCCGACCGCTTCCCCGCCATCGGGGACGTGCGCGGCCGCGGGCTGATGATCGGCTTCGACCTCGTCGAGGACCGGGCCACCCGGGCGCCGGCCCATGCGCTGCGCGACCAGATCGTGGACGAAGCGTTCCACCGCGGGCTGCTGTTGCTCGGCGCGGGCGTGGGCGCCATCCGCTTCTGCCCGCCGCTGATCCTCACCCCGGCGCTGGCCGACGAAGGGCTGACGATCATGGAAGACATCCTGGCCCGCCATAGCTAAACCCGGCCGGCGCGCCTGCAGAAAGGAAGCCGTCTCGTGAGAGACGGCTTCTGTATTACTGGGCTGCGCTTGAACGGAGCGCGCCAGCGACCTGGCGCGGGCGGGGATGCTCCCGATTAGTGCCGTCTCGTCGCGGTGCCTGGTGCCGGAAATCGCTACGCCGGATACTCATCGTGGCCGCGTAATGCGGGCGACGGGTCGGGGCGCCGATCCCCTGCGGGACGATCCGCGGTGAGACTCGGCCGCCACGAGGGCGACCTAAAGGTTAGGGTTGCGATCGAGCATGTATTTGTAGCCAAAGTAGAAGGCGACGCAGAGAATGCCGACGACGATGGCGACCAACAACGCCTGGAGAACGACGCCCGGCAACCCACCCTGATTGGCATACGAGGTCGATCCACCAATGGCGACAATCACGGCGGCCCAAATGGCGAAAGCCAGGCCGGGCAGCCACCAGATCATCCGGCGAACGAAAGCGAGTTTCTTTTCACGAGCGGTTGTGTCCATTATTTCACCTCCTTTGCCGTCGCCCGCGCGACGGAATGAAGCGTGGTGTCACAGTTCCCCAAGCCCCGTGAACAAGTGCGCGAGCCCAGTAAGCTTAATGATAAGTCTATCCTAGCATACGTTACATAATATGTCAATAGGTCGCGCACCCCAGAACCGCGCGCCCGCTAGTGGATGAGGCCGAGCGCCACGGCATTCATGGCGGCGAGCCAGAGCAGCGGCAGGCTGAGTGCCACGATCTTCAGCGGGCGGCCGGGCACCAGCCCGTAGAGCCCTCCCGTGAACACCAGGGCCCCCGGTAGGAGCAGGAAAAAGAGATAGCGGCCCTGGGCCTGGAAGGCCACCGTCATACTGAATTGCACATCGGAGTAGAGCACCGTACCGGTCGTCACCCCCAGGATCGCCGCGGCCTGCCAGGCAAAAGAGGTAATGCGCGGACGCCCAACCAGGTGGCGGACCAACCGGATCACGAGTGCGATCCCGGCGAACCCGGTCAGGACCTGGCTGATCACGAGCACCTGCGCGTAGAACTCGGGGGGCATCAGGATGTCCAGCCAGCCGAAGACTCCCCAGAAGCTCTGCCAGGTGGATTGCACGAAGTTGTCGACGACGCGCGGGTCGTGGAAGTCGAGGACGGCGAGCTTACCGGTATTGAACCGCATGAGGCTCTGCAGGTTCGTCGGATCGCCATAGAGCAGCGCATTCCGCACCAGCCACCAGCCGCAGATGGCCAGGGCCGCGCCCGTACCCCCGGCCGCCATGCGCAGGGCCCGCTGGAGCTTCGCGCGCCAGGCGCCCCGTCCCGGGGCGCCCTGGAACACGTGGAACAGGAAAACCAGCCCCAGGCCCGGCACAAGCGTCAGCGCACTGAACTTGGTCAGCACGCCCAGCCCCAGCAGCGCACCCGCCCGCACCAGCCAGGGATCGTACCGCGGGTCGCGCAGCCCACGGAACCAGACATAAAAACTGGCCGTCGCTACCATATTAATCGCACTATCGTTGGAGGCCCCCGCCCGATTAAAGCAAAACTGCGGCAGAAGAATCACCACGCCGGTGGCCCCAATCGCCCAGAGCGGCGACCGGGGCACGAGCTCACGGGCCGCCGCCCAGAAGAAATAGATCATCAGGGCACCGAAAAGGGCGGCGACGATGCGGCTGACGTACAGCACCAGGATCGGCGTGGGCGGCACCAGGTAAGCGGCGATCCCCGCGACCAGGTAGTAGAGCGGCGGCTGGGTCGCTTCGTGGGCTTCGAGCCGGTAGGGATCGCCAAATCCCAGGCTCTGGGCGTAAGCGCGGGTCTCGGGATCGGCGGGTGTCCCTACGACCTCGCCGGCTGGATTCTTGCTGAAATCATAGTGGATCTCGGGCAGGATATGTTGTTTGCGGACCTGCATCACGACCTCGAGATGCGAGATCTCGTCGGGCGAGGCCAACGGCCGGATGGCCCCCACCCAGATCAGGGCCAGCCAGAAGCTCAGGATGGCGAGGCCCACCCCGGGCCGGCCGCAGTATGCCATCAGACCCCGCCCGATCCCGGCCAGTTACGCCTCCTGCAAGCTCGCCAGCCGGGCCTCGAGCGCGGCCCGGCGGTCCTGGGCGGCGGCCAGCTTCTCCCGCTGCGCGGCGACCACTTCCGGCTTGGCTTTGCCCACAAACTGCGCATTGGCCAGCAAGGCCGTGATACGGGCGATCTCGGCCACGGCCTGCGCCGCGTCCGCGGCCAGTCGGCTCTGCACGGCGGCGCGATCCACCAGGCCGGCCATGGGCAGGGCGATGGCCACATCTTCCACCACCAGGGTCGTCATCTCGCCGGCCCCGGCCGCGGCCGGCAGAGTGGCGCCGATCACCAGACCCGCGGCATCCAACTGCGCCAGCCGCACCAGGATGTCCGCCTGCCCCTGGATCAGCGGCGCCTGGGACCCGGCGCCGAGGTACGCCGCGATGCGCCGCCGCGCCAGGTCGGCTTTCTGCCCTTCCGGCGCGTCTTTGATCGCTTCGGCGCGGGCGTTGCGGATGGCGGTGATGATCGCCATGAGCAGGCCGAAGTCGTG
>DATGEF010000573.1:0-10869 GCA_035310405.1 Chloroflexia bacterium
GGGTGAGCAGAGCGTGAACTTGACGGTCTGGTCATCCACGGCCTGGATCGACTTCATCAGGCCGCCGTAGCTGCAATCCGCGACGGCATAGAGCGTATCCGTGGCCGTCACGACGGCGGCCGGCGTGGTCGCCGTGGGGGCGGGGCCGGCCGCGGTCGCCGTGGCGGCGGGGGCCGTCGTATCGGTGGCGACCGGCGCCGTGGTCGGGGCCGTGGTCGGGGCCGTGGTCGGGGCCGTGGTGGCCGCCGCCGCTGTCGTGGCTGTCGGCGCCGGGACGGCTGTCGGCGTATCCGCCCCGCCCCCGCAGGCGGCCAGCAACATGCTCACAATCATGAGCAAGGTGGCCAGGCCCATAAACCGCTTTGAAGACATACTCTCCTCCTTTAGTGATGATCTAGCAATCCACTACTCGAAGAACCGAGCCGTCCGCAAGCCCGGCGCGGACAGCAGTGTCCGCCGCGAAGGTAGCTCCGGGCGCGTCCCACCCCGGGCGGGGCCGGCCGCACTAGCTCCCACTATGCGGGGGATGTTGTCGCATTATAGCAAATCGGACCTGGCTGTCAAGGGCACCGCCGCAGCCAGGCGTGGGCGTGCTTGACAGCCCCCCTTGATCTGCTATAATGCGACAACACCCCCCCGGGCGGCCCGGGGCGAGTGGGGCGGGCGGGCAACAGAGGAGTGTGTATGGGGGCTTTGCTACAAGTTAAGGACTTGAAAACGCAGTTCTTTACCCAGGACGGTGTGGTCAATGCCGTGAACGGCGTCTCGTTCGACCTCTATGAAGAGGAGACGCTGGGCATCGTGGGCGAGAGCGGCTCGGGCAAAAGTGTGACCGCGCTCTCGATCATGGGGCTGATCCCGCAGCCGCCCGGCAAGATCACGGCCGGCGCGGTGCTGTTCCGCGATCAGGACCTGGTCCATATGCCGGAAGAGCAGATGCGCAAGATCCGGGGCAAGGAGATCGCCATGATCTTCCAGGACCCGATGACCTCGCTCAACCCGGTGCTGACGATCAGCCGGCAGATCGGCGAAGCCTTGCAGCTGCACATGCACATGGACCGGGCGGCGGCGCGCAAGCGCACGATCGACCTGCTCAAGCTGGTGGGCATCCCGTCGGCGGCCGACCGTATCGACGACTACCCGCACCAGTTCTCGGGCGGCATGCGCCAGCGCGTGATGATCGCCATGGCCCTCAGCTGCAACCCCAAGCTGCTCATCGCCGACGAGCCGACGACGGCGCTCGACGTCACCATCCAGGCGCAGATCCTGGACCTGATCAAACGCCTGAAGCGGGAGTTCGGCACGGCGGTGCTGATGATCACGCACGACCTGGGCGTGGTCGCGGGCATGTGCGATCGGGTGCAGGTTATGTACGCCGGGCACCTGGTCGAGCAGGCCGCGGTCGAGCAGCTCTATGCCGACCCGCGCCACCCCTATACGCTGGGGCTGATCCGCTCGGTGCCGCGGCTGGACGAGGTGCGCAAAGAGCGCCTGGAGCCGATCCCCGGGCTGCCGCCCGACCTGGTCAACGTGCCGCCGGGCTGCCCTTTCTATCCCCGCTGTAGCTTCCATATGCCCGTCTGCCTGGAGCAGCGCCCCCTGCTGCGCCCGGTCGACGGCCAACATACCGCGGCCTGTTGGGCGGATATCAAAGGGGCGGTGACCAGCCATGCCAGCTAACGAATCGACAACCGGCCGCGGCGCCCCCGGGGCCGCGCCCCCCGCCCAGAGCAACGCCGCCGGCACGCTGACGGTCGGCGAGACGCGCGGCGACGACACCCTGGTGCGCGTCGCCGGCCTGAAGATGTACTTCCCGATCACGGACGGCATCATCTTGCAGCGCGAGGTCGGCCAGGTCAAGGCGGTCGATGGGATCGACTTCACCGTGCGCCGGGGCGAGACCCTCGGCCTGGTCGGCGAGTCGGGCTGCGGCAAGTCGACCACCGGCCGGGCCATCCTGCAGCTCTACCGGCCGACCGCGGGCCACGTCTACTTCGAGGGCAAGGACCTGACGACGATGGGTGGCGAGGAGCTGCGCCGCCAGCGGCGCCAGATGCAGATGATCTTCCAGGACCCCTATGCCTCGCTGAACCCGCGCATGACGGTCGGCTCGATCATCTCGGAGCCGTTGCAGGTGCATGGGCTGGCCAGCGGCAAGGCGCGCCAGGAGAAGGTGCAGGATCTGTTGCGGGTCGTCGGGCTCAACGCCTACTATATCAACCGCTACCCGCACGAGTTCTCCGGCGGCCAGCGCCAGCGCATCGGTATTGCCCGCGCGCTGGCGGTGAACCCGAGCTTCATCGTCGCCGACGAGCCGATCTCGGCGCTCGACGTGTCGATCCGGGCGCAGGTGATCAACCTGATGGAGGACCTGCAGGCCGAGTTCAACCTGACCTACCTCTTTATTGCCCATGATCTCTCGGTCGTGCGCCACATTTCGGATCGCGTGGCCGTGATGTACCTGGGCAAGATCGTCGAGCTGGCCGACCGCGCCGAGCTGTACCAGAACCCGCTGCACCCCTATACCAAGGCGCTCCTCTCGGCCGTGCCGATCCCCGACCCGCTGGCCGAGGCCAAGCGCGAGCGGATCATCCTGCAGGGGGATGTGCCGAGCCCGATCAACCCGCCGTCGGGCTGCCGGTTCCACACGCGCTGCCCGATCGCCATCGCCGCCTGCTCGGAGGTCGACCCGCCGTTCGAGGAGAAGGCGCCCGGCCACTGGGCGGCCTGCATCCGCGTCTAGCTTAGACCAGCACGGGTTGCCGGCCCGCGCTCATGATGCGCCCCATGTTCGCCGGGGCGAAGAACTCCCCGGCCGCGACCGCGCCGAGTGCCACGCCGAAGAACTGGTCGGTATCCGCCGGGCTGGGGCGGAGCGCGGCGCGGAGCTGCAGCATCTCGGCGGGCAGCGGGCCGAACGTGGCCATCTGGATGGCCGCCCGGTAGAACGGCGCGGCCAGGGCGTTGCGCGTGGCTTCATAGCCGGCCAGGGCCGCGGCGAGGGGCTGGCGGCCGGCCAGGCCGGCGTCGATCGCCTCCGTCAGCAGCTCGGCGTCCCGGAAGGCATCGCTGATGCCGTTGGCGGTCACCGGGTCTTTGTGGTAGCCGGCGTCGCCGACGAGGGCCCAGCCGGGGCCATAGGGCTTGCGGAAGAAGTTCGGCAGATCGGCCGTCCCCTGGTAGCGCTCCGCGCGGCGCCCGGCGCGGACCCGATCGCCGAGGGCCGGGAAGCGGGCCAGGGTGCGCTCGAAGTTGCCCTCGACATCGCGGCGGAAGCCACCGAAGCTCGCCATGGGCCCCTGGAGCGCGACACAGACCAGGTTATCGTTCGTCGGAAAGCTGAGCAGCAGCATATCGTCCTGGCGATAGACTTCGAGGCCAGGCACGCTCACGCCGCTCCAGTAGCTATAATACGCCCAGGTCAGCATCGGCTGCTCGTCGTAGGTCGGCGCCTGCACGCTGCGGGCGACCAGGGAGTGGAGCCCGTCGGCGCCGACGACGATGGGGGCGCGCTCCTCGACCAGGGCGCCGCCCGCGGCCCGCCCGCGGATGCCGACCACCGCGCCGCGTTCCCAGATCAGCTCCTGGACCGAGAAGCCCTCGCGCACCTCGGCGCCGGCGGCGCTCGCCGCCTGCACCAGGAGATAGTCGAGCACTTTGCGCCGGGGCGCGTAGAGGGCCGTGACGCCGTCGACGACCGGCAGGCGGCCGGTGAGCGCGAAGTCGCCCAGATCCTGGGTGACCTGGGTGACCGGCGGGCAGTTCGAGGCGATCACGCGGTCCAGGAGCCCCCAGCGGCGGAGCCGGACGATCCCGGGGTGCATGATGCCGTGGCAGCGGAAGGTGTCACTGGGGAAGGTGGCGCGGTCGACGACCAGGACACGATAGCCTTGGCGGGCCAATAACATTGCGGTCGGGGCCCCGGCGCAGCGGGCGCCCACGATAATGGCATCATACATCGTCTTGCTCCTTTGTCGGTATACGTTAAGCGACAATTAGGCCGGCCAGTGGCGGGGGCCCGCGGGGGCGTGGGGCACTGGTTGTCTCTATTAAAGCAGACTTTCTGGGGCGGGAGAAGCCCTTTGTGGTATAATAGGCGGGACACCAACCGGGACAAAAAGTGGGACAGCGGTACTACCCCCTCACCGGTGCCCGTCGGCGACGCGCCCTAGGTTCTAGCGATGAGATCAACCATCCCCTTTGGCACCTGGCTGAAAGAGCGGCGCCAGGCGCTGGACCTGACGCAGGAAGCCCTGGCGCAACAAGCCGGGTGCGCGGCCGAGACGATTCGCAAGATCGAAGCGGGCCGGCGCCGGCCGTCGCGGCAGATCGCCGAGCTGCTGGCCGGCTGCCTGGGCGTGCCGGCCGCCGACGTGTCCACGTTCGTGCAGTGGGCGCGCGACGCGGGCGAGTCCGAGCCGGCCCCGGCGCCCGGGCCCGCCCCCGGGGATGCCCCGCGCCCCCGCGCCCCCGCCTTGCCGCTACCGCTCACCGGGCTGATCGGCCGCCACGCCGAGCTCGCCCACGTAGACGCGCTGCTCCGGCGGCCGGGCGTCCGGCTGGTGACCCTCACCGGGCCGCCGGGCATCGGCAAGACCCGCCTGGCGCTGGCCGTGGCCGCCGCGATCCCGGCCGCCTTTGCCGATGGCGTCTATTTCGTCCCCCTGGCGCCCCTGGCCGACCCGGCCCTGGTGGTGCCGACCATTGCCCGGGCGCTGGGGGTCGCCGACAGCCCGGGGCGGCCGGTCGGCCCGGCCCTCCAGGAGTATCTGCAGGAGCGGCAGCTCTTACTACTGTTGGACAATTTTGAGCAGATCCTGGCGGCGGGGCCGGCCATCGTCGATCTGCTCCAGGGGGCGCCCGGGCTGAAAGTGCTGGTCACCAGCCGGGCGCCGCTGCGCTTGCGGGGCGAGGTCCAGGTGCCGGTGCCGCTGCTCGGCCTGCCCGATCCCGCGTCGCTCCCCGGGCTCGCCGCGCTGGCCGCGGTGCCCGCCGTGGCCCTGTTCCTGGAGCGCGCCCAGGAAGTACGCGACGACCTCACCCTGACGGCCGCGAACGCCCCGGCGATTGCGGCGATCTGCGCCCGGCTGGAAGGCTTGCCGCTGGCCCTGGAGCTGGCGGCGGCCAAGAGCAAGTTTCTCCCGCCACCGGTGCTGCTGGCCCGCTTAGAGCACCGGCTGGAGCTGCTGGCGGATGGCTGGCGCGATCTGCCGGCCCGCCAGCAGAGCCTCCAGGCCGCGATCGACTGGAGCTATGACCTGCTGCCGGAGGAGGAACAAAGCGCGTTCCGGCGGTTGGCGGTGTTCGTCGGCGGCTGTCCCCTCGCGGGCGTCGAGGCCCTGGCGGCCGCGCTGGATGGCCCAGACAGCCCCGTGCTCGATCGCTTGCTGGCCCTGGTCGATGCGAGCCTGGTGCGGCAGGTGGCCGAGCCGGATGGCGAGCCGCGCTTCTTCTTGCTGGAATCGATCCGCCAGTATGCCCTGGAACGACTGGCCGCCACGGGCGAGGGCGAGGAGGTGCGGCGGGCGCACGCGTTGTACTACCTGGCCCTGGCCGAGGCGGCCGCCGCGGCGAGTGGGCCCCAGGAGTCGATCTGGATGGAGCGGCTCGACCGGGAGCATGATAATCTGCGGGCCGTGTTGCGCTGGGCGATCGACCACGGCGAAGCCGGGCTGGCGGCGCGGATCGGGATCGCGCTCTACCCGTTCTGGAATGTGCGGGGCTACATGAGCGAAGGCCAGCAGTGGCTGGACGCCGGGCTGACGACGGGCCCGATCGCCCCGGAGATCCAGGCGCGGCTGCTGAACGGGCGCGGCTGGCTGGCCTACAACCAGGGCAGCTTGGCGACGGCGCAGGCCAGCTATGAGGCGGCCCTGGCGATCTGGCGGACCCTCGACCAACCCGCCGGCGTGGCCCAGATGCTGCGCAAGCTGGGGGACATCGCCAAAGAGCAGGGCGACTACGTGCGGGCGCGCGCCCTCGTCGAGGAGGGCCTGGCCCTCTATCGGGCGCTCGCGGATACGGGCGGTATCGCCCGGTCCCTGGGGAATCTGGGCAACATGGCCCGCGACCAGGGCGACTTCCCGCGCGCCCGCCGCTTGCACGAAGAAAGCCTGGCTTTACACCGCACCCGCCAGGACCAGACGGGGACCGCGGTGGGCCTGATGAACCTCGCCGCGATCGTCATCGAGGACGGCGACTATCCGTATGCGACGGCTCTGCTCGCCGAGAGCTTGCGCTTGTTTGGCGATCTGAAATACAAGAGCGGCATCGCCTATGTCGACCTCAACCTGGCCGTGATCGCCTATCGGCAGGCGGACTACGCGCGCGCCACGGCCCGCTACCTGGACGGGCTGCGCCTGTTACGGGAGCTAGAGGATACGCGGGCCATTGCCGCCACCCTGGAGGGCCTGGCCCAGGTCGCTCTGGCCGGCGGCCTGGCCGGATCCGCGGTCCGCCTGAGCGCGGTGGCCGATCGGTTACGCACGACGCGGGGCTATTCGCTGCACGCGCCGGAACGGGCGGAGCAGGAGCAGGCGATCACGCAGGCCCGGGCCGAGCTCGGGCCGGCCGCGTTCGACGCCGCCTGGACGGCGGCCCAGGCCTTGACCCTCGACGCCGTGCTGGACGAGGCGCTTGCCGGCCCGGGCGCCCCGCCGGCGTGAACGTCCGTCTTGCGACCGATTGACGCCCGGCCGCGCCCTGTGGTATCATGGGGCAGGCCCCGCCACCGGGGCCGGGAAAGGACACCGCCCGATGCCACGCTCCGCCTATCTCGGCAAAGATTCGTTCGATCGCGCCGCCCCGGGAGAGCTGTGCCCTGTTGGCGGTTGACATAACTCACAACCTGTAGGTTGGGGAAGACGCCGGGGGCCAGTAGCGGCCCGCGGCTTTTTGTTGCGCCCCGCCAGGCCGCGGCCGGCCCCGCTCGCGCGCAACGGCGTCCCCGGCCCGTCGCTGTCTTTCCGTCTCTCCCCAGAAGGGAGATTGCACCATGTTGTTACTCCAGATCGATCGGGTGGCCAAGTTCTACGGGACGCGCCCGATCTTCGAGCACCTCTCCTGGCAGATCGGCGAGGGGGAGCGGATCGGCCTGATCGGGCCGAACGGCGCGGGCAAGTCGAGCTTGCTGCGTGTGCTGGCCGGGGCGGAGCCCTACGAGGCCGGGCAGGTCGTGGCCCGCAAAGGGCTGAAGATCGCTCTGCTGCCGCAAGATGTGCCGGCGACCCCCGGCAGCACGCCGCTGGCCGTGGTCCTGGCGGCCCGCCCCGACCTGGCGGCGCTGGAGGCCGAGCTGGCCGCGACGGAGGCCGCGTTCGCCGACCCGGCCGCGCTGGCCGCGGCGGATCGCTGGGATGCCCTGGTCGAGCGCCAGGCCCGCCTGCTGGACACCTATGAGGCGGCGGGTGGCCCGCGCCTGCTGAACGACGCCCGGGGCCTGCTCAAGCGCCTGGGGTTCAGCGCGGCGGAGATGGACGAGCCGCTGGAAGCGATGAGCGGCGGGCAGCGCAAGCTGGCCTATCTGGCGCGCTGCCTCTTGAGCGGGCCGGACCTGCTGCTGCTCGACGAGCCGGACAACCATCTCGACCTCGACGGCAAAGCGTTCCTGGAGGCCGTGATCCGCGACTTTAGCGGGTCGACGGTGCTGATCTCGCACGATCGTTACCTGCTGGACAACACGGTGACCCAGATCGCCGAGCTGGCCGACGGCCGCCTGACGCTGTTTCAAGGCAACTATTCATCCTACGTGGTCCAGAAGGAGCTCGCCCTGGCGCGCCAGCAGACGGACTACGTCGCGCAGCAGAAAGAGATCAAGCGGCTGGAGGAGGCGGTGGCCCGCTTCAAGCTCTGGGCCAGCATGGTGGTCGACGAGCGGCACATCAAGCAGGCGCGCAACAAGCAGCGGCAGATCGACAGCATGGACAAAGTCGAGCGGCCGGTGCTGGAGCGGCGCAAGATGGGGCTCCGGCTGCGGGCGGCCCAGCGCGGCGGGCAGAAGGTGATCGAGCTACGTGACGTGAGCAAGACCTTTCCGCTGAACGGCCACGGGCCGGTGACGGTGCTGCGTGGGGCCGCGGGGCTGGTCCGCACCGGCGAGCGGATCGGCATCGTCGGGGCCAACGGCGCGGGCAAGTCGGTGCTCTTCCGGCTGATCCTGGGCCAGGAGCCGCCGACGGCGGGCGAGATCTGGATCGGGCCGAGCATCAAGCTGGCCTATTACGCGCAGGAGCACCAGACCCTGGATATGGATGCGACGCCGCTGGAGACGCTCCGCGCGGTGCAGCCGATGTATGAGCAGCAGGCCGTCGGCATGCTGGGCCGCTTCCTGTTCAGCTACGAGCAATGTCGCCGTCCGATCCGCACCCTCAGCGGCGGCGAGAAAGCGCGGGTGCAGCTGGCGCGGCTGATGCTGCAGGGGGCCAACTGTCTGCTGCTGGACGAGCCGACGAACAACCTCGACATTGCCTCGGCCGAAGTGCTGGAGCAGGCCCTGGAAGACTACACCGGCGCCGTGATCGTCATCTCCCACGACCGCTACTTCCTCGACCACGTGGTCGATCGCATCTGGGAGCTGAAGGACGGCCGCCTGCGCGAGTACCTGGGCGGCTGGAGTGCCTATGCCGACGCCTGCTGAGCCGGGGCGGCCGCTGCGCCTGGCGTTCATCGCGCCGTTCGGCCTGCAACCGAAGGGCACGGCGAGCGCGCGGGCGCTGCCGCTGGCCCAGGCCCTCGCGGCGCGCGGGCACACCGTCCGCCTGATCGTGCCGCCCTGGGACGACCCGAGCGCCCCGCCGGCCGGGCGGATCACGCAGGCGGCCGGCGTGGAGGTGGTCGAGCTGCCGCGGCCGCGTCCCGGGCTGCCGGGGGCGGGGCTCGTGGGCTGGCCGGCGGCCTTGCTGCGCGCGGCGCTCGGTGGGCGCCCGGACGTGGTCCATGTCTTCAAGCCGAAGGCCTACGCCGGCCTGGCGGGGCTGGGCCTCGCGGCGCTGCGCCGCCCCTGGGTGCTGGATACCGACGACTGGGAGGGACGCGGCGGCTGGAACACGCTGAACCCCTACTCGCCGGCCCAGCGCGCCTTCTTCCAGTGGCAGGAGACCACGCTGCCCCGGCTGGCGGGGGCCGCCACCGTGGCCAGCCGCACCCTGCAAACGCAGCTCTGGGGGCGGGGCGTCCCGCCCGGCCGGGTCTTCTATCTGCCGAACGGCGTCGACCCCGCGAAATACGACCCCTGGCGGGCCGCGGCCGCCGACCCGGCCCGCCGCGCCCGCCTGCGGGCGCAGTATGGGCTGCCCGCGGCGGCGCCCGTGCTCTTGCTCTGGACGCGCTTTGTCGAGTTTCCCGTTGCCTGGCCGTTACGGGTGCTCCAGCAGCTGGCCGCCGCCTGGCCCGGGCTGCGGCTGCTGGTCGTCGGCGCGGGCTTCCACGGCGAGGAGCGCCGCCTCCTGGCCGAGGCCGGGCCGGCCGGCCTGGCGGACCGGGTCGTCGTCTGCGGCCGGGTGGAGGGCGCGGACCTCGGGGCGCTGCTCGCGCTGGCCGACGTGGCGCTCTACCCGATGCGCGACACGCTGGTCAACCGGGCCAAGTGCCCGGTCAAGCTGCTCGATCTGCTGGCCCTGGGCGTGCCCGTCGTGGCCCATCAGGTGGGCCAGGTGGGGGAATACCTGGTCCACGACGCAAGCGGCCTGCTGGCGCCCCCGGGCGACGTGCCGGGCCTGGCCGCCGGCGTGGGCGCCCTGCTGGCCGATCCGGCGCGGCGGGCGGCGTTGGGGCAGGCGGCGGCGGCCCGCGCCTGGTCGCGCTTCCCCTGGTCCCGGCTGGCCGGCGCCGCCGACGCGGCGTATCGCGTCGTCCTGAGTCGAAAGTCCTGAGTGGAAAGTGCCGAGGGGGTACGGAGATCGGTGGATGATCGCGTAACTTCTCCTGCGATCCAGGCACTACAGGAGGGTATGCAGGGATACGCGTCCCGGGGCCGGCCTTGCTCGCAAGGGGGGTCATCCGCTGTAGGGGCGAGGCATGCCTCGCCCGTGGTGGGGCGCGGTCCTCTGTGTTGCCTGGCTAAAGCCGCGGCTACGGGTCCAGAAGCCCGCCTACGCAGGCTGACGGCGGCGGGCGACGGGCGGCCCTCACCCTGCCCTCTCCCGGGCGCGGGCGAGGGTTCTGGCGCCATCGTGCGGCGTGGCCGGTCGGGCGGCCGCGCGGCGGCAGCCGCGGCAACGCCGAGCGCTGCTCGCCGACGCGGGCTGGCGGTGGTCCTTACGGGACGGCTGGGGCGGGGCGCTACAAGCTGTCTCCTCGCTGCCCCGGCCGCTGAGGTTGATCGACATGGGCGGTCTCAGACCCGCCCCGACCCCGATTAGCGCGCCATTGGACGAGCCAGGTCTCAAGTTCGCGTCTGTGGGAGAGGGCTCTGCCCTCGAAGCTCTGGCCGCGCGGGTGGGGGCGGGGTCTGAGACCCACCCCGCCCCGGGCGGATGGCGTCGTCATCGGGAATCGATTCATCGGCGCGCGCGCGTACGCACACACTCTCTGGAGTCTCTGACGTAGTCTCTGACGTAGTCTCTGACGTAGTCTCTGGTAATGGTCTGGGATATTTGCCACATGGTGGGCCTGTTTTGGCCACCTGGTGTGACCGTTTGGTCCGACCATGGGACCAAACGGTCCGACCAGGTGCCCGTTTGGTCCCATGGTCGGACCGTTTGGTCCGATGGTGCGCCCGTTTGGTCCGATGATGTGACCGTTTGGTCCCATGGTCGGACCAAACGGTCAGATGGCGGGACCGTTTGGTCACATGGCGGGACCGTTTGGTCACCTGGGGGTGCTCGGCAGGATTTTGCAGCGGCGACCCAGGACTCTCCGCGCCGCGCGGGG
>DATGEF010000574.1:0-13372 GCA_035310405.1 Chloroflexia bacterium
TCATCGAAGACGACGTCAGCGAGCTGCCCCGGGCGAACGAGATGCTGAACCGCTCCCAGGCCGATGCGCTGCTGCTGCTTAATTTCATTGACCACGAGTTGGTGCGCGGCCTGGTCCAGACCGGCCTGCCCGCCGTGCTGGTCGACCATTATTTTCCCGACTTGGCGCTGGACGCCGTCATGAACGACAGCTATCAGGGGGCGTTTCAGGCGGTCCAGTACCTGGTCGCGCAAGGCCACCGGCGCATCGCCTTTGTCGACGGCCTGAATCATTCGACCATCGAGCGGCGCTACGATGGTTACCGGCGGGCGCTCAGCCGCGCCGGCCTGCCGTTTGACCCGGCGTGGGTGTTGCCCGGCAATTTGCGCGCCGAAGGCGGCCAGATGGCGGCACAGGAGTTTTTGCGCCGCCGCCTGGAGTGTAGCGCCGCCTTCTGCGCGAACGACGAGACGGCTTTCGGCTTCATGCAGACGATGACGCGCGAGGGTCGCCGCGTGCCGGACGATATCTCGGTCGTCGGCTTTGACGACGTCGAGACGGCCCGCTATCTGTCGCCGCCCCTAACGACGGTGCGGGCCAACGCTCCCGCCCTCGGCCAGCTCGCCGTGCGCAAGCTGCTGGAGCGGATGGCCAATCCCGACCTCCCCGTCACCCAGACATTGGTCCACGCCGAACTGATCGAGCGCCTTTCCGTGCGCCGCCTGCCCTAGCGCCGATCCTCCGTGGTGCCCCGGCTTTCCTGCTCTCTGGCTGTGAGATGCGTAAGTGGCGGGAAGGTGCTATACTAAAGGCGATTACTGGCGGCTGGCACACCCTGGGAGGAATAACCGGTGCTTACGCGTATAGAGCTGGATGGCTTCAAGACGTTCCAAAACTTCAAGCTCGAATTGGCCTCCTTCCAGGTCATTATCGGCGGCAACGGCGCTGGGAAAAGCAATCTGTTTGACGCGCTTCGCCTGCTCTCACGATTAGCACAATTCCCTCTAGATGAAGCGTTTCAAGACCCGCAAGCACGAGGTAGCGGACGCGAGTTATTTACGTTGGGGTATGATAATCAATCCATACCGAATATGCGTATTGCGGTCGAGATGTTGTTGGATCATGACCTAGAGAGCATTTTGGAACCAGACGCTCCGAAATATAGACGCTTGCGTTACGAATTAACAGTTACTTACAGTTATACTCAGCTGGGTTTAGGCCAATTTTACGTGGCACATGAATCACTAGCGTCGATCCCGCGCGAAAAAGATCGCTGGCTAAATAGGTATATTGGTAAAAACAGCGCGGTAGGGTGGCCTGTATCTCCAGTTGGACCAAGTAAGCTTTTTATCGAGACTGATCAGGATCAGTCAGCTTTTTTAATTCACCCCGATGGTGAGCAGAGCCCCGTGAGGCAACCGCTGGCAATAGATGGCAGAGGGAGTACCTTATTGAAGTTCCTCAGTACCCCTCTATTCCCGCATGCTTATGCCGTTTATCAAGAGTTAACCTCTTGCCGCTTCCTGCTGCAGCTTGACCCGGATGTCCTTCGTCGCCCTAGCCCAAATCTGCGGCGTGAGCAATTGGGTATTGATGGCGCGGGTCTGGCGGCCGTCTTGGCCCGAATGCAAGCTGAAGACCCGTCTTTGCTTGATGATGTATCCCGTGATTTAGCCAATCTCGTTCCTGGCGCTCTCGGCGTGGAGGTGCAAACGGATGAGGCACGTGGCGAGTCGACTGTGTCGGTGCGTATGCAGGACAACCGCGCCTTTTCCTCCTATGTGCTCTCCGACGGTACACTGCGACTGCTTGCGCTCATTACGCTCAAGAACGATCCACACTATCGCGGTATGCTGTGCCTGGAAGAGCCGGAAAATGGCGTCCATCCTTTGCGGCTGAAAGATCTGGCCCAACTGCTCCGCGCCCTGGCTACTGACTTCTCCGATCCCGGTCAAGCTACGGAGCCATTGCGACAAGTGCTGATTAACACCCACTCGCCAGCGCTGGTTAGCGCCTTAAGCAAAACGAGCGGGGGCCGCCCTGAGATTGTGTTTGCTTACATGATTACACACCTCCCTGGCGAGTATCAACTGCCCATACGAATCACGCACATGGTGCCAGTCACCGCCGATCGCCGGGTGCGCAAAGAACTGGAAATTGACGACCCGGAAGGGGCCTATACGCTCAAGCAGGTTCTGGATTATCTGGAGAGCACTGATACCGGTGAAGCCAGTGTACTCCGGGGGAAAACTGCTCGTTAATGGCAACTCGCCAATTAGCTATGGCGCTCTACGCCGAGGGACGGACCGATGAACGTTTCCTGCCGATCATTATCGAGCGTACCGCTGTCAAAATCCTGGCCCCCCAAGAAATCGATATTCTACCAATCACAATTTTACGTGCCGGAGTTAAGAGGACTGTCAAACAACCTGAACGCATCCTGGATGTCGCGCGGCAGGCGCACGGCTTGGACGTCTTGTTAGTTCACACTGATGCAGATAGCGTTGCTAGGGAAGACGCCAAACGCCAGCGTATAGACCCTGGTTTTGACTTGGTCCGTAGACAAGGGAGTGGAGTGTGTAAACACTTGATACCGGTTATTCCTGTACAAGAAATGGAAGCCTGGATGCTGGCTGACTTATTAGCCCTACAAAGAGTACTCCATACAAACTTGTCGCCTGATCAGCTTGGAATACCTACCCATGCTACGCAGATTGAAGCTGTAGCACGGCCAAAAGAGATGTTAGAACAGGCGATAGAGATTGCTTGGGGCGGACGGCCCCGCCGGCGCCGCTTCACTATAGCGGACATTCATCTGGAACTGGCAAGGTCTATCAATCTAGAGCGCCTGGCACAGATGCCGTCCTACCGCTGTTTGACACAGGACTTAAGAGACATATTGCAGACGATCGGGATGATCTGATTGGCCAAGACGCGCGATTATATCTGGCTGCTTTACTAACTAAAGAGGTGTTGTGCATGGCCGAATCCTCCTCGCTGACCGTTCTGTGCCTGGCCAGTTACGAAAAAGGGGCGGCGTTCATCCGCGAGTGTAAGCACAATGGGTGCCGGGTGCTGCTGCTCACGCTGGAGAAGCTCGCGGAGAATCCCTGGCCCCGCGAGTGCATCGACGCGGTCTACCTCATGCCCGACCTCGCGAAGCGCCAGGATGTCGTCCATGCCGTGAGCTACCTGGCCCGTAGCGAGCAGATCGACCGGATCGTCGCGCTGGACGATTACGACGTGGAAACCGCCGCCGCCCTGCGCGAGCACCTGCGCTGCCCCGGCATGGGCGATACCACGGCGCGCTATTTCCGCGACAAGCTCGCCATGCGGGTGCAGGCTCAGGACAAAGGGATCCTGGTCCCCGAGTTCGTGCATGTGCTGAACTACGATCGGCTGCGCGAGTATATGGGACGGGTGCCGCCACCGTGGGTCTTGAAGCCGCGCTCCGAGGCCTCCGCCGTGGGCATCCAGAAGATCCAGAACGCCGAGGAGCTCTGGCGCGCGATCGATGTGCTGGGCGATCGGCAGTCGTACTATGTCCTGGAGCACTTTATCCCGGGCGATGTCTACCACGTCGACGCGATCACCTCGGAGCGGGAAGTGGTGTTCGCGATTGCGCACCAGTACGGCCAGCCGCCGATGAACGTCGCCCACGAAGGGGGGATTTTCACCAGCCGTACGCTGCCGCGCGCCTCCGCCGACGCCCAGACCCTGCTCTCCCTCCATCGCGAGCTGATGACCGCGCTCGGGATGCTGCGCGGCGTGACTCACACCGAGTTCATCAAGGGGCGGGAGGATGGCCGCTTCTATTTTCTGGAGACGGCCGCGCGGGTCGGGGGCGCGTATATTGCCGAGTCGGTAGAGGCCGCCACGGGCATCAATCTCTGGGCGGAATGGGCCAAGATCGAGATCGCCCGCGGGGAACGGCCCTATGTCCTGCCGGAGCATCGGGACGATTATGCCGGCCTGATGGTCTCGCTGGCCCGGCAAGAACACCCGGATATGAGCGCCTACCAGGACCCCGAGATCGTCTGGCGGTTGGACAAAGACAACCACGCCGGCCTGATCGTGGCCGCGCCCAATCCCGAGCGCGTGCAAGCGCTCCTCGACGCCTATCTGCCGCGCTTCCAGCAGGACTTTTTTGCGACCCTGCCGCAAGCCAAAAAGCCGTCAAGCTAAGCGGGCGCAGCATGAGCACTCCGGCCCGCCCCGAGCCCGGCAGCTACCAATCTTTCCAGGTCTGGCTGGGCGGCACGGCGCCGGCCCCGACGGTGGTCGCCCGCTTTGGGGCCGGGGGGCTGACGCAACGGCCGCTCGACCTCGCCGGGTGGGCTACCGTCCAGCGCTGGCTCGGGGCCTGGCAGGCGGGCGAGACCGATATCGGCACGGCGCGCGCCCTGGGGCAGGGGCTGTTCGGCCTCCTATTCATTCCTGAGCTGCGCGATCTCTACAATACCAGTGCCGGCCAGCTGGCGGCCGCCGGGCAGCGGCTGCGGCTCCTGTTGCAGATCGACGTGCCCGCCCTGGCCGCCCTGCCCTGGGAGCTGCTCTGCCATACGCAGGACGACGAATTCCTCGCCGTCGAATCGCAGGTCTCGATCGCGCGCTACTTGCCGCGCCCCTTTCGGCCGGAGCCGCCGGCCCGGCCCGGCCCTTTGCGCGTGCTGGCCGTGTTCGCCGGGCCCGAGGACCAGCCGGAGCTGGGTCTGGCGGGGGAGCTGGCCCTGGTGGTCGGGGCCTTCCAGGGGCTCGACCCGGCCCACGCCGTGCTCGATCTGCTCGTCGGCGAGGCAGTGGCCCGGGCCAGTGGGCTGGCCGGCGGATGCAAGGGGCCACCGACCGCGGAGGCCCTGACCGCCGCGATCGCCGAGGGCTATGACGTGCTCCACTACGCCGGCCATGCCGGCGTGGCCCCCGACGGGGGCGGGGTGCTGGTCCTCGAAACGGCTGGCCGCACGACCGATCTCTTCGATTCGGCCAACTTGGCGGTGGCCGCCGGGGGCTCGCGCCTGCGGCTGGCCGTGCTCGCCGCCTGCGAAACCGGGGCGCCGTCCGCATCGGGGGGCCCCCTCCGGGCGCCGCTCCCCGTGGCCCAAAGCCTGGTGCGGGCCGGGCTGAGCGCGGCCGTGGCGATGCAGGCGCCGCTGCCCGATCGCGCGGCGATCGCCTTCAGCCGCGGCCTCTACCGTGACTTAGCCCGCAACGCCCCCCTGGACGCGGCCATCGGCGGCGCCCGCAAAGCCATGTTTAACCTGCGGCGGGGTGGTACCGATTGGAGCATCCCCGTGCTCTTCACCCAGGACCTCGGCGATGGCCGGCTCTGGCAGGTGCCCGTGGCGTCCGCCGCCGCTCCTGAGCTGGCCGGCGGGGTCCCGGCCCTGGAGCGGGCCGGCGACAGCCGGCGGGGCATTTTTATCGAAGGCAGCAACACGGTCAGCTTCCAGGACAAGATTCTGACGGGCGATATCCACGCGCAGGCGCAGAACTTCAGCCTCGGCGACCAGTACAATGCCGGGGCCGGCCCCCCAGCGGCCCCGCTCCCTGCCGCCGACCTGGAGCAGCAGCTGGCGGCGGCCTTCGATCCCTTGCTGGAGGCGATCGACGACGATGCCTGGCTGGAGCGAGCCCGGGAGTTGTATGCGCTGCTGCGGGCGCCCGCGCCCGATTGGAAGCAGATCGCGGCCTTGCAGAAGGCCTTCGCGGCGCAGCCGGCCCTCGCCGCGGCCAGTGCCACCCTGTTCACCAACCCCACCGTGCAAGCGATCAGCAAAGCCGCCCGGCAGCGGTTCCTGAAGTCCTGAGCCCCGACCGGGGGCTCTCTGGTGAGGCCTGACGATGACGACGACGACCGCGCCCCAACCGCTGAGCCGCGACTCCCTGGGCCACCTGGCCTACCTGCACCGCGTCCTGACCGGCTCGGCAGCCCCTCCCGTAAACTCCGCAGCCCACAAGGGGAACCCTGCGGGTTTCCGCATTCCGCACTCCGCATTCGACTGGTCCGGCTTCTACACGCCGCAGGCGGACGCCATGAACTTTGGCCTGCGTTTCCAGCTGGCCTTCGCGGCGTATGCGGTAGCGGCGCTGGGGCGACGCACTCCCGCCTACGCCCGGCCCTATGTCGCCGCGCTCGGCGCCGCCGTGGAGCGCATGCTCGACGTGCGGGCCTGGGGCTACTGGCGCCGGCCCCCGGCGCCGGCCGAGGGGGGGGCGGCGCCGGCCGGCCACATCGCGGTTTTGCTGGGCGGCCATCGCCGGCCGGCGGGCCCGGGGCCGCCCCCCGCCGACCCGGTGGTGCAGGACAACGTGCAATTCAGCGGGCACCTCGGCACGATGCTGGGGCTCTACGAGCGCGCCGGAGGGGACGACCGCTATGACCAGGGATTCGTGCTGGCGGACCCCGAGAGTGGAGCAACATATCCCTATACCCATGGTGCGCTGGCCGCCCGTATTGTCGCGCAGATGCGGGGCAACCCGTTCCATGGCGTCGCCTGTGAGCCCGCCTGTGCCTACGTGCCCTGTAACAACCACGCCATGACCTGCAACGCCCTACACGACGCGACGCACGGCACGGATTACAGCCGGGCCAATGCCGATTGGCTGGCCTGGGTGCGCCGCAAGATGGTCCTCCACGGCCCGGCCGCGCGGGGGCTCTTTGGCGCCTGTTATTTGCGGGACTTCCACCTGACCGCGCCGGTCGCCTTCCAGTTCACCGATAGCTGGGGGTTGGCCTTTTTGCTGCCCTTTGACCGCGCCCTGGTGCGCAAGCTCTATCCCCGCTTCCGCCAGCGCCTCAGCCGGGACGATAGCGGGCGCGGCGCCGGCCCCCGCGCCCCGCTCTACGTCGGCTCGGCCCCGATCTGTGCCAGGATGGAGATCTCCGACGTCGCCCTCAACACCGCGTTCGGGCTGATCGTCGCCCGGGGCGTGGGCGATACGGCGACCGCCGATCGCCTGGCGGCCTATGCCACGGCCGCGTTTGATCGGCGCTGGTCAGGTCCCGAGCTATGGTATGCCGGCGCCCCGCGCACGCTGCACAGCACCGCGCTCTATACCCTGGCCGGGCTGGTGGACGGCGCCGGGGCCGCGCTCCACGACCTGTTTCACGCCCCGCGCGATCCGGCCCTGGCGGCACAGCCCTATCTCGATCGGGTGAGCATCGACGCCGCGGCCGGCACGCCGGCGGGGGGAGACTGGGCGGCGCACGCCGGGATCGCCGAAGCCTATTATGACCCCGGGGCGCAGACCCTGACGCTGGCCACTGAGTGGCTCGGCGATAACCCGCCGCCGGCGGCCCCCTTACAGCTGGTGTGCGCGCGCGTTTCGCCCGGGCCGCAGGTCCGCTGCGACGGCCAGGCCTGGGACCGCTGGACCTACGATGCACAGTCCCGCTCTCTGGTCATCGCGGCCGTCGCCGGCCGCCCGCAGCGGTTCGTCATCCAGCTGGGCTAGCTCCGGCGGCCTGGCCCCCGGATCATTTGGGCAACGTGAACACGCCCGCCAGGCTGTCGGGTAGGAACAGCAGGATCACGGCGTCGTGGTCGGCCAGGGCGAGGCCCGAGGCGATGTGTGGCTCGCCCTGCGGGGCATAGGCCCAGCGCCCTAGCTCCTTGCCCTGCGCATCATAGCGTACCAGGGCCCGGCTCTCCGCCTCCGTGACCAGCACATTGCCCGCGCTATCCGCGATGACCCGGTTGCCATCCCGGGCGACGGAGGGGCCGACCGGCCAGGCGGCCAGGGGCTGCCCGTCGGCGCGGAAGCTTTGCACCCGGCTGTTGCCGATGTCCGCGACATAGAGCGTGCCGGTCGCCGCTTCCCAGATCCCGGCCGGCTCCACGAACGCGCCGGGCTGATTGCCTTTGGCGCCGTGCGTCTCGACGATGCCGCCACTGGGCTTGACCTTCAGCACGCGGCTGTTGCCGGTATCCGCCAGCCAGAAGTTGCCGTCCCGGGCCGGGGCGATCGCCCGCGGATAAAAGCACTCGCACAGGTGGGTGCGGCCGGTCGGATGGCCGGTCAAGTCGAAGCCGATCAGGTCGGATGTCGCCGCGTCGAGCACCAGCACCTGCCCATCCTGGACCAACAGGGCCGAGCCCTCGGTCAAGGGCTTGCCGGCCACGTCGGTGACCGCCCAATCGGCCAGGGGCTTGCCGTCGCCGCTGAATTTATGGACCCGGCTGTCCGACTCGGTGTAGATGTACAGGTTCCCATTCGCATCCGCCCCGGCGCCCCGCGGGTGTGGGAGAGCCGGGCGACTCGGGGCGCCGAGCAGAACTCGGGGCGCGATCGGGGTTGCCGGCGCGGCCGGTGGCGGTGCGGGCGGCGGAGTCCGCGCGGGCGGGGGCGGTAGCGTCCCCGGCGGCGCCGGCGGGGGGGGCTTTTGCGGGCCGGGCGGCCCCTGGCGATCGGCGGGAATCGTCAGGCTTTGCGATTCGGCCAGCGTGGGCCAATGGCCGCTCTCCGGCAGGGTCGGATAGCGGCCCAACTGGGGCCAGAGAAAGGCGGAGGGGATGATGCTGCGTGGATACCCCGGGGGGGTCCAGTACAGGTAGATGTGCGAGTAACCTTCCGCGTCGACATACGTCAGGCGTAGATCGTGCCAGCCGGCGGTCAGGTTCTCTTGCCGCTCCATCGCGTTGTTACCGGTCGTGTTATTGATGATCTCGTGGTCGTCGAGAAACAGGTGCGATTGGCTGATCTGCTCGGTGGTCAGCGTATATTGCCCCGCCTGGGGCACGTAGAGGCGGCCCGCCCACTCGACATTATAGGGCCGGGCCAGCACCACGTGCTGGAAGTAGAACGAGATCACCCGGTCCACGCGCTCCGTTTTGGGCAGGCCACTGGTGACCAGGCCGGAGCGGTATGCCCCGGTCAGGCCGTGGGGCTCGATCCGCCGCGGATCGAACAGGCGCTCGGCCGGGATCGGCTCGTCCTGGCCGCCGGGCGGAGTCCAGCGGAGCTGGGCCATGCCGCTGGCAGTCTGTACAGTATCGGTGGCGACGATGCTATGCAGGCCGATGGCCAGCGGCAGCCGACCCCCCGGCAGCACCGGATAGCCATCCACCGCGAGCGCGTCCGGCTGCACCGGCCCGGCCGGCTGCCAATCGAAGGCATAGGTGCCGAAGGCGTCGACACGCAGCGTGGCGGCCAGGCGTAGTGTACCTGGTTTCCCGCCCGCTTGCGCCCAATCATACTGGAAATTGGGCTGGCTGGCGTCCTCCCGTGGCGTTGTCGCGCCGGCGTCGTAGCGGCTGGCGCGCACGCCCTGCAGGCCGGCGATGTCCTCAGCCGGGATGCGCACCGTGTATAGTAGCGGGTCGGGGCTGGCCGGCGCGCGCAGCAGCTGGAAAGTCGCATGGGGGTAGATCTGCACCAGCGTGCTGATATCGGCCGCATCACGGGGGTCGAGCACCAGGACGAGGTTATGGCCGGGGGCGGCGGCCAGGGGGATGGCGCCGATCCCCGGCCATTCCTGGCCGTTCGCGTTGGGCGCCAGGTAGTGCTGGGGCGGGAGGTCCATCAAGACGGCGCTGATATAGACGTCGTCGGCCGGCGCCGCATCGCGGAGCACCCGCGCCGTCTCCAGTTGGGGTGCATACATCTCGTTCCAGACGTCCCGGGTCTGCGCCTGGACGCTGAAGTAGCGGGGAATAGTGGTGCTCGCCACCAGGGCCACGAAGGCCAGGATCCCCGCCCCGCCGATCGCCCAGCGCACCCACGGCGCCCGGGGCCCCGCCCCGGGCGCCGGCGTGTTCACCACGGGTGCTGGGTGCTTACGGGTCGGCAGTGTGGTGCGCGGCCGGGCCGCCCGGCTGGGGCGCCAGAAAGCTCGGCCTGCCCCTCCCGGCGCCCCCGCGGCTGCCGGGGCGGACGCCGGCGCGGCCCCCACCGGGCGGGTCAGCATTTGCCAGAACTCGCCGAGCACGATCCCCGCCAGCACGGCCGTGACCACGCTGTTTTCCAGCGTGCGGTGACTCTGGGGCGCTTCAAAGGGCAACGATAGGATGCCTCCGGCTATCGAGGCCCCAAACCAGGCGACCGGGAAGAAATATTGCCAGCGCCAAGCCCGCAACACGCAGAGCCCGAGGCCGACGATGAACAGGGCGGCGGTCAGATCGTCCAACATCGGCGCGCCGGGCAGGTTGTGCCGTGGATTGAGGTCGCCGGCGAAGTTGAACATCAGCGCATGTTTGATCACGTTGGTGCGCAGGGCGTTGGGATCGCCGCCCGTGTTCTCCGGATTGAACACTGAGACCTGGCTGACGCGCCCGCCGAAATCGGCGGGCTGTTGCACGGCAAAGAGGCCCACCGGCAAAAAAGCCAGGATGGCCCCGAGGGCGCAGACGAGGATGCCGCCGCCCAGCGCGCGCAGCAGGCGGCCACGGGTGGTGATCACCTGGTGGGCCAGCACGAGCACGAGCACGATCGGCACCAGGCGGGCCACATAATACATCTGCAGGGCGAGACCCAGCAGCACCCCCGTCCCCGCGAAGTACCCGAGCCGCCCGCTGCGGATCGCCTGCGCCGCGCAGAGATAGACCGCCACATCCAGGGCGACGGTGACCAGCGACACCATGCCGAAGCGGCTGAAGGTGATATTCCAGGCCGAGACGGTCAGCAGCCCCGCCGCGGCCAGTCCCGCCCGCCAGCCATAGAGCCGCGCGCCCAGCAGGTAGATCAGGGGCGCCAGGGCCGTCCCGCTCAACGCGGGCAGCAGCCGCAACGGCCAAACGGTCGGACCAAAGAACTTGAGCACCAGCCCCAGGATATAAAAAGGCAGCGCCCCCATCTGGGTCAGGTTGAGGATGAAAGGAGGGTGGGCGGCGCCGGGCGCCAGCAGGCTCTGTGCGACCAGCCCGTTCTGGGCCTCGTCGAACCACAGGCCGGGCGGCACCGTATCGAGGTTGGGCAGGCGCAAGAGCAGCGCGGCGGCGCCGAGGCCGGCCATCACGAGCCATTCGACCCGTTGCGGCAGGCGGTCCCCCGCCGGCCCGGCGGGCGCGCCCTCCAGGGAAGCGGGCGCCTGGCGCTCCCAGGCCACGAAGGCCGCCCCGAATAGGAGCAGGGCGGCGATCCAGAGCAGCCAGGCGCCGGTATTGGCCGGCTCGGCCGGGATCTTGTCGGGCGGCGTCGTGATCACCGCCAGGAAGAGCGGGACGGCTCCCAGGGCGCAGAGCACGGCAAGCCCCAGGGGCGCGAGGAACCACGCCGGCCGGCGGAGCATCCGCCAGGTGCGCCAGGGGGGTGGCGCGGTGCCCGGGTGCAGGGCCGGCACCGGCCAGGTCGCCACGGCGAAGAGGATCGCCGCGAGGATGAACAGGTCCCAGGCGGCGGCCGGTGGACTCCCGGCGCCCTGAGTCTGCCCGCGCAGATCGGCGACCAAGTGCTCGGCAAACAGGGCCAGGCCGGCCGCGGGCAGTACCAGCCCGCGACGCAGAGTCGGCCAGGTCAGCCATTGGGATCGGGGGTGCATCATCTCTCTGTGGGTGGCCCGCGGGGGCAGTGTCTGTTACTGGGCTGGGTCGATCGGCGGCGGACCCGGCCCGCCCGCAATTCTAGCATACCGCGCGGCCTGGCGTCAAATGCCGCGCGGCCCGGAGGGTTGCATCGCCGCGCGCGGGTTTGGTATAGTACGCTGAACAGCGGAGGGATCACATGCAGGACGATCACAGACTCGCGCGGGCGCAGGTGCTGTACGAGCAAGCCGTGTTCGGTGGGGACGCCGGGGCGCTGCCGATCGCCGAGCGAGACCTCGACGCCGTCGAGGCCGATCTCGCGCTGGCGCGCGGGAGGGTGCTGCACGCCCGGTTCCTCGCCGAGCGCGGAACCGAAGATCGGCACGAGCTGGCGCTGTTCGAACGCGCGGCCGAGCTATACCGGCGGCTCGCCGACGTCCGGGGGGAGGGCGAGGCCCTGTTCTGGATCGGGACCTTCCACCAGGTGGTGCATGGCGACTCGGAGCTGGCCCGGCCCTTCTTCGACCAGTCCTACGCGCGCGCTGCGCAAGCTGGCGATAAATTGACGTTATCCTACGCGGCCCGGCACATCGGCTTCGCCCTGAGCGACGCCGGCCAGGGGGACGCGGCGCGGGAGAAACTTGAGGAGTCGGTCCGCCTGCGCCGGGAGATCGGGTTCGCCCCCGGCGTCGCCGCCGGCCTGCTCGCCCTCGCCGAGTTGGCCCACCGCGACGGTCGCCGCGACGAGGCCCGCGCGCTCCTCGAAGAGGCCGACGCGGTCGCCGTCGCCAGTAGCGCCCACGGCATCCGGCGCTGGATTACCGAGGCCCGGGCGGCGCTCGATCCGCCCCCGTAGGATTCCTACCATCGAAAAAGGGGCAAGATCGCGCATCAGGAGATGAGGAGTGAACCTATGGCAACAGATCAACCAGGTGCGGGACTGCCGCCGATTGTCGTCTACAGCGGACCGCTGTGCAGCGGCTGTGCGGAGGTCAAGGCGTACCTGCACCAGCAGGGGATCGCCTACGAGGAGCGGAACATCCGCGCCGATATGCCGACCATGATCGAGTTCCGGCGTAAAGGCTATGAGATCTTGCCGGTGATCGAACTGGGCGCCCAGGTGATCCAGGACTACGAGTCTCTGGCCCAGCTGGAAACCGCCCTGCGCGCCACCGGCTATCTCCGCTAATACCCCGCCCGGGGCCGGGCGGCCCTAGATCACCGCCCGCCGCCGCCGCGGTCCCGGGCGATCGGACTCCGCGGGGATCGGCGGCTGGGTTCCGGCCAGCATGGCCAGCAGTTCGGCGGCGAAAGCCTGCCCCGCCGGATCGGCGAGCGGCCCATCCGGGAGGACCGCTTCCTCCACCGCGCCCCGGAGTTGCTGCTGTGTCTGCTGGCGCCCGCGCAGCGCCGGGCCGAGCTCCTCGACCAACCAACTGCCCAACTGGCGTGCCCGATCCGTCGCATCCAACATGCGACGGGGCTCCAGCCCGTTTGCGATCATGCCCATTTCCTTTCGTCTGCTAAACATCTCCAATCCGTGTGCATCTATCATAACACGTCCTACTGGCAAAAGTACTGACAAAGTCGCACCGTGGGCGGGGGATACAGCCCGGGTTCGAGCCGTTGGACATGGGTCCCTGCCCATGGTATACTTGGGGCATCCTACCGTTGCGCATGTCCTCGCCCACTGGAGCCCCTCTGATGCCCGCTTTCCCGCTGGCCCGCGCCGGGACCATCGCCATCCTGCTACTATTGGCCATCGGCGGCAGCCTGGCCGTGGCGGCGGCGCCAGCCGCCGGGCTGCCCGCCGTGCCGCATGCCGTTCTTCCACCCCCGGGTTGTGGCACCTGGGCCTTGCGGGCGGAATACCCCAGCGCCAACGGTGGCATCGTCGGCTCGGCCGTCGTGGGTTATGCCGGCTTCCTCTATAG
>DATGEF010000575.1:0-7553 GCA_035310405.1 Chloroflexia bacterium
TTGCCCCGCAATGTACGCCGGGAGCTGGAATTTATCTGGGTGGACGATATGGACCAGGTGCTCATCGCGATCCTGGCGCCGCTGGCCGCCGAGAGCCTGGCGATCGTGCCCGGCAGCCAGGAGAGCGCGAGCCCGGTTTCGGCGCCGCTGGTGGCGGGGCACGATCTGCCGGCCCCCGCGGCACCCACAATCCAGCCCCCAGCCTGATATTCGCCCCCGGCCCTCGCCGGTCGGGGTAGCGGCCTCGCAGCGACCAAACATTTGAAGCAGAAACCAGGCGCGAACCGCATATCCTGAGATCAGGGCCGGTTGGGCACGGGCCCTGGTGGTGTTACTCCCTGACCGTGGCGTTGCACGCCCGGCTATGAGCGACCACCGCGCCCGCCGCCGTGACTGAGCCGGCCCCTCGCTCCTGCCCTGCACTATTTTAAGGAATTACACCATTGACTATGTATAGACGAGATCGCTCCGGCTCTGCCCGGGGCTACGATCGCGATGGCCGCGGCAGCCGCGACAGCCGCGACAGCCGCAGCCGGGTCGCCCCGCCCGCCGCCCCGCGCGATGTGCGCGGCGACCGCGACGCGGAGCGCGCCGGGTTGCAATGGGTGCGTTGTGATATGCACCTGCATACGCCGGCCTCCTCCGATTATCGGGACCCCGACGCTACGTACCTGAAGATCTTACAGAAGGCCGAGGAGCGCGGCCTCGACATTATCGCCCTGACGGACCATAACAGCGTCCAGGGCTATGCGCAGATGCTTGAGGAGATCAAGACCCTCGAAATGCTGGAGGCGCGCGGGCGCTTGAACGAGCAAGAGACGGTCGATCTGGCCGAGTACCGGCGGCTGCGGGAAACGCTCCTCGTGCTGCCCGGCTTCGAATTTACCGCCACGTTCGGCTTCCACATCCTGGGTATCTTCCCGCCCGGCACCTCGCTGCGCAAGCTGGAGCTTTTGCTGCTCAAGCTGGACGTGCCCGAACACAAGATGCTCGCCGGGGCGCCCGACGCCGGCCCGACCAGCGACGTGATCGAGGCCTATGAGCTGATCGCCGAGGCCGGCGGCCTGCCGATCGCCGCCCACGCCAATTCGTCGAACGGCGTGGCGATGCAGGGCTTCAACTTCGGCGGTCAGACCAAGATCGCCTACACTCAGCACCCGGCCCTCGCCGCGCTCGAAGTGACCGATCTCGATCAGACGGGCCGGCGGACGACCGAGTCCTTCTTCAACGGCTCAAAGCCGGAATATCCCCGCCGCATGCATTGTCTCCAGGGCAGCGATGCCCACAGCATTGAAAAGGAGCCGGGGGAGGGCGCGAACAAGCGGCTCGGCGTGGGCGACCGCTGCACCGAGATGCTGCTCCCGGATATCACCTTTGAGGCGCTCCGCAACCTGTTCGCCAGCAGCGACTTCGATCGCATCCGGCCCTACCGCCCAGGCCAGACGGCGGCGTACGACTTTGTACGCCAGGCGCGCGCCCAGGGCCCGTCGATCGTCCAGGCTTTCCATGAGCGCGCCTCGACGAAGACAACCCGCACCCGCGCGGTGCTCAAAGACGTGGTCGCGTTCGCCAATACGAGCGGCGGGACGATCTATGTGGGGGTCAGCGCCGACGAGAGCCTGCCCGTGCGGGGGGTCGATAATGCTGAGGAGACGACGAGTATGCTGCGCTTCGACATGCAGCGGAGTATCGTGCCGCCCCTCGACGTGACGTTTGCCACCCATATCAGCGACGGCCGGCCGGTGCTGCTGCTGCAAGTGCCGCGGGGCACGGACCGGCCGTACATGTTCGAGACTGCCGGCCAGATCTATATCCGGCAAGAGGCCGAGAGCGTGGCGGCCACCCGCGACGATATCGTCCGCCTGGTCTTAGAAGCCCATGGCGAGCACCTGAACGCCGAGCTCGCGGCCGCCGCGCTTTCGGTCCCGACCAGCGCGAGCAGCGCGACGGCGCAAGCCCTCGCGCAGGCCGAAGAGCTGCAGGGCGAGATGGTGGAGGACGCCCTGGCGGGCACCTCCGTGCCCCTCGATCTGGCCCATCGTCGCAAGCGCCGCCGCCGGCGGGGGGGCGATCGCCCCGCCGCGCCGACTCCCCTGACGGCGGACGCCGAGTCGGACGCCGTCCCGGCCTGGGACACCACGCCGGCCTGGGAAGGGCCGGAGGACGCGCCGGCCCCGCTCACGGCGGCCGACCTGGATGCGGCGGCCATGGCGGCGCTCCACGATTTCGTGGGCACGGCGCCGGGCGCATCCGCGACGGCGGCCGGGGCCGGCGCCGCCGCGGCGGCCGATGCGGAGGCCCAACCGGCCGCGCGGGGCCGCCAGCGGCGGCGGGGCCGGAATCAGGCTGGCGAGGTCGCGGCCGCCCCGGCGGCGCCGGAGCCCGCGCCCGCGCCCGCGCCGATCACCCCGGCCCCGCCAGTCGAGGTGGCGCCCGAGCCGGAGGCCCCGACCCCTCGGCCGCGGCGCAAAGGCTACCTTTATCAGGTCCATCGCGCCGAATTGGGGGAGCCGGCGGTGGGCAATGCCCAGCGCGAACGCCGCGGCGGGCTCTACGCCGAGCAGGCGGGCGTGCTGCTGGATCCCGCGCTGCGGGCCGCCAATCCGGAGGGGCTGTTCGAGCTCGATCGCAACCAGGTCTGGCTGCCGGCGGACGTCGCGCCGGTTATGCCGGCCGGCCTGGCCGCCCGGCGCCGCTCCAGCACGCCCCTGAACGACACGATCTTGAACGCCAAGAGCGGGCCCGGGGGCCAGTTCCAATCGGCGGCGGAGCTTGCCCCCCCGCCGCCCGCGCCGGAGCCGGAGCCCCCCGCCGCGCCGCCCGCGGTCGCGGCCCGCAGCGGACGCTCCCGGCGCAAGCCGGCGGCGCCCGAGACTCCCGCCGCCCCGGCGCCCGCCGCGGCGCCGGCGGTCATACCGCCCGCGGCCCCGGTGAGCCCGGCAACGCCGGCGCCGATCCGGGCGTTGCCGGGGGAGAAACTCTCCGGCACCCGCCTGCGGGGCGCGAGCGCTACCCCCGCCCCGGTCGCCGGCCGGTCTAGCGACTTGCCGGGGGAGCGCCTGAGTGGTCGCCCGGCCGCGGCCCCGTCCGGCAAGCCGGCCGCGCCCACGATCGTCCCCCCGCGGACGGGCGTGGAAGTGGTCTCCACCGAGATCCGCAATGAGGTTCCTTACCACTCGATGCGCGACCTGCGCAATGGCAGCGTGGTGCATAACGTTACACGCTACTCGGCCCGGCGCCTCTGGTACTATGCCATTATGCGCCATGAGGCCGGGCTGCCCGCGCCCGACGCGGTGGAATGGACGGGAACGGTCGGGCTCTGGCACAAGGTCCGGCGCGCCAATGTGCTGCGCTATGATCTGGTGGGCCGTGAGCCCGACGGCAGCCTGCGGGTGTACTACGGGGTCACCGAAGACGGCATCCACGGGCCCTGGCGGGCCATCGACCTGAACGCCGGCGACGCCGAGCAGGCCGACGGCGAGCAAGACTGGGGCTAAGTGGACGACGCGGCCCTGGAAATCGAAATCGTGCGATCCAGCGGGCGGGTGAAAACGGCCAGTGCCCGCTGGATCGAGCCCGGTAAAAAAGTCCTCGTCCGCGTGCCCGCCGACCTGGACCCGGCCGAGGAGCAACGGCTCGTCAGCAAGTTGGTGGCCAAAGTCCGAGCCGGCGCCCGCCGCCGCGACCTCAACGGCAACGGCAAGCTGCCCGAGCGCGCCGCCGCCCTGAACCAGCAGTACTTCGGCGGCCGGCTGCACCCCGAATCGATCGAGTGGGTGACCAACCAGCACGGCCGCTACGGCTCCTGTACCCCCGAGCTACGCACCATCCGCATCTCCGACCGGGTGGCCACTTTCCCGGGGTGGGTCCAGGATTATGTCCTGGTCCATGAGTTGGCCCATCTCCTCGAAGCCAACCACTCCCGCGCCTTCTGGAAGCTGGTCAACCGCTACCCGCTCGCCGAGCGCGCCCGCGGCTACCTGATGGCCCTCGGCCTGGAGGGTATGGACGGGCCCACGGATGAGTAAGGGCGCGTGGTTAGAACACGGCGCGGTTTTGCTCCTCTTCACCATCCTGACCCTCGCCCTGACCTGGCCGCTGGCGCTCTATTTCGGCCAGGGCATCAATGTCTTCGGCGACGTAGTGCTCCAGATGACGGCGCTGACCTGGGATGCCCATGCCCTCACGACCCAGCCGCTCGGCATCTTCGAGGCGCCTTTTTTCTACCCCTATGCGCATAGTAACGCCTACTCGGAGCCCTTGATCGGCGAGACCCTGATCGCGTTGCCCCTCTTCTGGCTCACCGGGGGCGACCCGGCGCCCGCCCATAACTTCAACTTTGTGCTCTCCTTCGTGCTCACCGGCTACGCGACCTACCTGCTGGTGCGGGACCTGACCGGCCACCGGCTCGCGGCGGTCGGCGCCGGGATCGCCTATGCTTTCACCGGCTACCGCTTTGTGCAGAGCGGGCACCTGAACATCCTGGCCACGCAATGGTTTCCCTTCACGCTCTGGGCGCTGCGCCGGGGGCTGCGGGGCAACCACGGCGGCTACCTGGCCCTTGCGGCGTTTTTCTGCGTCTGCATGGGCCTGTTCAGCGTCTACTTTCTCTATTTCCTGGCGATCCTGGTCGGCCTCTACGTCGCCTGGTGGCTGCTCGCCGGCCGGCGCCCCCTCCCCACGTCCCCCGCCGGCCCCGCCAGCGACGCCCCCCGGCCCGCTCCGGGCGGGCGGCCGGGCGTGAGATTAGCTCGCAACGCCGCCCTGGCCCTGCTGGGGGCGGCCGTCGTGCTGGTCCCCTTTTACGTGCCGTATTTGCAGGTCAATCAGGAACTGGGCCTGGCGCGCTCGGTCTATGAGGTGCAGAGCTGGGCGGCCCAGCCCGCGTTCTACGGGAATATTCTACCCACCAACTGGCTCTGGGCCCACCTGGTCCCCAGCATGATCAGCATCCGCGGTGAGCGCCAGCTCTTCCCCGGCCTGATCATCACCCTCCTGGCCGCCTTCGGTCTCCTGCGAGTAGGCAGTAGGCAGTATGCAGTAGGCAGGGACGAATCAGTCGTCAGTCGTCAGTCGTCAGTCGTCAGTGACGACGCAGTAGGCAGTCGGCAGCAGGCAGTCGGCAGGGACGAGGGGGCGGGGGTTGGGAGTCGGGGGTCAGATAATCCAAAATCCAAAATCCAAAATCCAAAATCCAAAATCGATCGCCCGGAGCAGTGGTTCTATTTGCTGCTGCTCGGGGCCGGGCTCGTGCTGACCTTCGGCACGAGCATCCGGCTCCCGCTCCTCGACAAGGAATTGCCCTTGCCCTATGCCCTGCTCTATGACTGGGTGCCGGGCTTTCAGGCCTTGCGGGTGCCCGTGCGCTTCGCGGCACTCGTCAACCTGGCCCTGGCCGTGCTGGGCGGGTATGGGCTGGCCGCGCTGCTCGGGACCGGGCGGCGGGGGACGGCCGGGCTGGGGCTGGCGCTGCTGGCGCTGATGACGCTGGAATATGTGCAGATCCGCGACCTGGGCAACCACCGCGTGATGCGGCCCCCCGATCCGCAGCCCTACACCTGGCTGGCCAGCCACCCCGGGCCGGTGGTCGAGCTGCCGATGGGCGGCAGCAATTTCAGCGACGTCTGGTATACATACTGGGCAACCTACGATTGGCAGCCGCTGGTCAGCGGCGCCGGCAGCTTCTTGCCGCCTGGCACCGTCGAGATCGCGCACGCCCTGGCGACCTTCCCGGATGCGCCCAGTATCGCCCTGCTCCAGGGGCTGGAGATCCGCCACGTCGTGGTCCATCTCTCGCAATATAAAGAGGCGAACCGGCGGGCGCTCCAGGGACGGCTGGCGGGCAATTCGGCGCTGCGGTTGGTCTTCCAGCAAGGGGATGCCTGGGTCTACGAGGTGGCGGCTGATCCCTGGGCGACGCGGCTGAAGGATGCGCTGCCGGCCGGCGGCTACCTCTGGCTGGGCCGCGGCAGCAGCGATCGCGCCCCGGCCCTAGAAACGCTGGCCTACGCGCTGAAATACGGCCGGCTGCCTGACGCCCAACTGCCCGCGGCCGCCGACCACGTCGCCGGCGACCTGCCGCTGGGCAACCGGACCCTGCCCCCGCTGCCCTATGGCCGCGCCGCCGACCTGGCGCTGCTCCCCGTCGACGACCCGGCGGGCGCCGATCTGGGGATGGGGGCACCGTTCTATCGCAACCGGCTCGTGGCGCTCTACCGGCGCGACCCGGCGCTGCAGGCGCACTACGACCTGACGGCGCCCAACGCCCCCGCGGCGCCGCACGGCCTGGCTTTGCCAGAGGCCGGGACGCGTTTTACCTGGCCGGCGGCCGGGGCGCCGCTCCAGGCGGACCTGCTCTTCGCGGCCTTTGCCCCTACGCAGATCACCGTGGGGCCAGATAGCGTCACCCTGGCGCCGGGCCTGACCCGCTACCGGACCGGGGCGCTGACCGGGAACGGGCTGGATCTCCGCTCCACTGGCCCCAGCGGGAGGGCGGGGCTGCCGGCATTGCTCAGCGTGGATCTGCGGAGTGCTGCGGAACCTGCCGCTGTGGGGGCCGCCGCGGCGCTCACAGACACGCTGCTCCTCGACCTCGGGCCGAGCAGCGTGGACGCGGCGGGCGGGGCGATCACTACCCGCTGGCGCATCGTGCCCCGCCACCCGGGCGGTCAGCCTTTTACGCTGAGCCTGGATGTCTACCAGAAGCCCTTCGGCACCCACCCGGACGGCCACCTGGGCTCCTGGAGCCTGCCGCTGCCCGCCGGCGCGGCAGGCCGCAGTTACACCCTGACCCTGCATCCGGTGGCCAAAACCGCGACCGCCACCCTCGACGGCGCGGCCACGGCGGTCTTCGCCTGGCAGGGCCCGCCGCACGGCGGGGATTTCAGCGCCACGCTGAACCTGCTCACCGGCCCCACCCTCCTGGAGCGCCTGCCGGTCTATGACTTCACGCTCGACAACGGCCGGATCACCGAGTTCCAGCCGGGGCCGGGCGCGGTGGTGCGGCTGCCCTTCGCGGGGCCGTAGGGCCGGCGCGAGTACTGGAACAAGAATGAGTATCGTGGCCGCCGGGCGGTCGGGCGAGAGCGCCGGGCGGCTAAATTCGCGTTATTGCCTATTGACAGGCTTCCGCGCGTTGCTGTATGATCAAGATACCACGTCGCCCACCCATGTCGCAGCCGCGGCCGCTTGGCACATTTAGAGCAAGCATCCACCTCACACTCGGGGGAACCCGCTATGCTATTCCGTCCGGGATCACAGGGCGACGCACGTGCCGCCGGTTGGCGCGCGTTGATCCTGCTGCTGTGTCTAAGTGTGGTGCTGGCCGCCTGCGGCGACCAGCCGCCCACAGCCACGCCCGTGGCGGCGCCAGGGGCCACGGGCGTGGCCCCTGGCGCCGCCAGCGCCGTCAGCATTGACGCGGTCAATTTCAAGTTTGCGCCGGCGGAGATTACGATCCCGGCCGGGACGACCGTGACCTGGACCAACAAGGACCCGGCCAAGCACACGATCACGGCCGACAACGGCAGTTTCGACTCGGGATCGCTGGACCA
>DATGEF010000576.1:0-2036 GCA_035310405.1 Chloroflexia bacterium
TGGAGAGGATATAAGTGGTCGCCGCCGGCAGGAGGCCTTTGTCGCGGGCCCAGACGTACTGGCTGGTGCAGCCGCACTCGGGGTGGATCAGCAGATCGGCGCCGGGATAGGTCTGTTGGGTGGCCAGGATCTCCCGCGGGCGGATGCCGGCGTGGACGTGGCACTCGCCGGCCCAGATCTCCATGTTGTCGCGGCCCAACGACTGCTTCAGCCAGGTGCCCAGGTACATGTCCGGCAGGAAGAGGATCGGTTGCTCCGCGGGGATGGCGCGGATGACTGCCTGGGCGTTGCCGCTCGTCACGCAATAATCGGATTCGGCCTTGATCGCCGCCGTGGTATTGACATAGCTGACGACGACCGCGCCGGGGTGCTGACCTTTCCACGCGCGCAACTGCTCGACGGTGATCGAGTCGGCCAGCGAGCAGCCCGCCGTCACGTCGGGGATCAGGACCGTCCGCGCGGGGTTGAGGATCTTGGCCGTCTCGGCCATGAAATAGACGCCACACATGGCGATGACCGGCTGGGTCGTGCGCGTGGCCTCGATCGCCAGCCCCAGCGAGTCGCCCACATAGTCGGCCACATCCTGGACTTCGGGCACTTGGTAGTTATGGGCCAGGATGACAGCCTGGCGCGTCTGGGCCAGCGCGCGGACCTCGGCCTGGAGCTGCGCGGTGGCCGCCGCCGTGGCCGGGTCGACGCCGGTCAGGAGCGGGAAGACCAGCAAGGGAGTAGCATTCATAACAGGCATTAGAGAACCTCCAGCGAGAAATCGAGCGCGCCGGCCGAGTGGGTCAGGGCGCCCAGCGAGATAAAGTCGACGCCCGTGCGGGCGACATCGGCCAGGGAGGCCAGGGTAATGCCGCCACTGGCCTCCAGCCGCGCCCGGCCGGCGGTTTGGGCCACCGCGGCCCGCAGGCCGGCGAGGGTGTGGTTGTCGAGCAGCACGAGCTCGGCGCCCGCGGCCAGGGCTTCATCGAGCTCGGCGGGGGTGGTGACCTCGACCTCGATTTTTTGCGCGGGGCCGATACGCTGCCGGGCGGCGGCCACCGCCGCCGTAATGCCGCCGGCGGCCCGGATATGGTTGTCTTTGATCAGCACGGCGTCGTCCAGGCCGGCGCGGTGGTTGCGGCAGCCCCCCACCCGCACAGCATATTTCTCCAGCACGCGGTGGCCGGGGGTCGTCTTGCGCGTGTCGAGCACGGTCGCGCCGGTGCCGGCGACGGCCTCGTGGGCGCGGCGGCTGGCAGTGGCCACGCCGGATAGCCGTTGGATGAAGTTCAGCGCCGTGCGCTCGCCGGTCAGGATGGCGCGGGCCGGGCCTTCCAGGCGGGCGACCACCCGGCGATCGCCCCAGGAGCCCTCGTCGGCGACGGGGGTAACGCGGACGCGGGGATCGAGGGCGGCAAAGACGAGCTCGACGATCGGCAGGCCGCAGAGCACGCCGGGCGCTTTCTGCTCGACGACGGCCTGAGCCAGGACATCCGCGGCCACGGTGGCTTCAGTGGTCAGGTCGCCGCGGCCGATATCTTCGGCCAGCGCCAGGCGGATGATGGCCGCGATATCGGCGCTCCCGCCAAGGGTGTGCTCGATGCGCGGGGCGGCGGTTAGCATACCGGAACCTCCTCGAAGTGGGGCGGCGTCTCCCGCCGCCAGAGAATGCGGCCCTGCCAGGCCGGCTGGGTCGTGGGGGCGTCGACGCGGTAATGGGCGCCGCGGCTCTCGGTCCGCAATAGCGCGGCGCGCGTGGCGAGGGTCGCGATCAGGTGGTCGGCCGGGCAGCCGTGGCTGTCGGGGCCGGGCAAATCGCCGACCAGGCGGGCCAACCGGGACGCGTCCCGCTCGACGCCCAGGTCGCGGTCCAGTCGGGGGCCGAACCCGGCGCTGGCACAGCGCGGCATGCGGGTCGCGGGGGGCGGGCAGGGCGCCCCGGCCGGCAGCGGGGCCACGGCCCAGGTAGCCTGCTGCGCGGGGCCATCAGCGAGGGCGGCGAGGGCGGCGCGCCGGCCGAAGACCAGGCATTCCAGCAACGAGTTGGA
>DATGEF010000577.1:0-4931 GCA_035310405.1 Chloroflexia bacterium
GATGGCCGAGGCGCAAAAACAGCCGGTCCCCTACCAGCCCCCCCTGTTCACCCTGACCGGGCGGGGCGAATTAATGCGACCCGTCGCCGAGATCCCGAATCTGACCGTCACCTCGTCGCTGGAGGTCGCGCGCTGGTGGTACCGACGGCACCTGGAGCAGGAGCGCCGGCCCCTGAACACCATCACCTCTTATATGTATGACCTGGCCCTGCTCCAGGATTTTATCGGGCCCAAAGCGATTAACCGCATCAGCGACGGCGACGTCCGCCGCTTCCTGGACCTGGCGCAGAATAAGTCGACCCGCAAGCGCCGGCTCACCTCGATCGGGGGGCTGTTTCGCTACCTGATCAAGGACGAGCGCATCCTGACCGAGGACCCCAGCGATAAATTCTTCCCCGACTTCATCCAGCTCAAGACCCCGCAAGTGCTGTTTCCCGACGAGCAAGAGCGCCTGCTGGACTCGGGGTATGCCGAAAACCTGCGCACCTTCTTGATCGTCTGGCTGCTGCTCAAACTCGGCCTCACCCGGGCGGAGCTCCTGGCGCTCAAAGTCGACCATATCGATATGAGCGATGAGGACCAGCCGCTGGTCTACATTTTCTACGAAGATGTGCGCTGGCAGCCGAAAGAGCGTAAACTCGCGGCCAGCCGGGAATTTGGCGAGGCCTTCCGCAAGTTTCTCATGGAATATAAGCCCGAGCGCCGGCTGTTCGACATGATGCCCCAGTCGGTCAACAAGCTGGTGGATCGCGTGGCCCTCGCGGCCGACATCAGCAAGCGGGTCACGCCGCAATCCTTGCGCGATACCTACGCCGTCGAGCAGGCCAAGATCGGCGCCACGGAAACCAAGCTCCTCCAGATCCTCGGGCTGGCCCCGGACAGCCGCAACCGGCGCAGCGTGCAGCGCTACACCAAGCTGGCCGCCCCCCCCATCGCCGGGGTCAGCTAGGTAGGATTTGGCTATCGGGCCGTTAAGGTGCGCGGCGGCGACTACCCCGCCACGTAAGTCCTGCTTATGCAGTGCTTTATAGCCAATATGAAGTTGCAGCTATTGAAAGTTCGCGCAAAGGCGGTTCCGGTGCTCCTTCTTGGCAGCGTAGCCTACAGCCTGTTGACTGCTTGCGGCACCCCGCCCAATCGCGCGCCGCTGGCTGTCATCACCGCTGCTCCGTCACCCAGTGGGCTGCCCCTCCCGACGACCAGTGCGTCTGTGGCTACCGCGTTTCCCAGCCCGACGCTGGATCTGGATCTGGCGTACGCGAATGCCACCAAAATAGCAGCCGCTACCGTGGCAGCGGGGAATCGATCCCGCCTGGCGACCCAGATCGCCCTGTCACCACCTGTACCCACGCGCACCCCTGGCCATCCGCCCCCCAATGCCACCGAAACGCCGGTGTGGGGGCTAATTGATTGCCCGCCGGGCACTAACGCCGAGCAACCGCGGGATATCAACTGCTGGCGGGGGATGGTCGGCGGCCAGATTGTGTGGCTGACCGCCGGCGGCGGCGGCGCATATGACGACCCCGCGCAGGGACGGGTCACCGTAGAAGGCCCCACCGACCCGCCATACACAGGCACGGTCTACAATACACCGGGGCGGGTGGGCTTGGTGCATATCACCGCGGTCAATGGCCTGCGCTTCACCATCAGGCCGGTCGATCCCCACGCGACGGGCTCCTGGGTCTTTGACCTTGCCACCCGCCAATGGGTTGCGCCCTAGCGTGGCCCCGCTGACCATGTGAAGGCCTTCGCCGATGGCTACTATGCACGACAATACTGACCTGCCCGCCGACGCTACGGCCGTGCGCTTGCGCGTCCGCTATGCCGAGACCGACGCCGGAGGTGTCGTCTACCACAGCCGTTATCTACCCTGGTTGGAGATGGGCCGCACCGAGTGGATGCGGGCGCGCGGCTATACCTATCGGCAGCTTGAGCAGATGGGCCTGTTCCTGATGGTGATCGAAGTCCATCTATACTACCGCGCGCCCTCGACATATGATGATCCCATCGTGCTCCATGCCCGTCTCGCAGAATTCGGGCGCGTTAAGGTCCGCTTTGCGTACCAGGTGTATAATGAGGAAACAGGGCGGCTGCTGGCGGAAGGCGAAACCCTGCATGCCTTTGTCGGCCGCGACGGCCGGCCCATCCGCCTGGCGAGCCAGTTTCCGGAAGTGTGGGCGCGGCTGCAAGCCGTGGTCCGCACGACGCCAGGCCCCGATAGCGAAGGAGACGGGAACGATGGCACTACAGGCGCAGGCCGCCCCGCCGGCGACTCACGGGATGGGGCCCCCGGCGGCCCCGGAGCTGATTTCCTATAACCCGGCCACCGGCGCGGAATTGGGCCGGGTGCCGATCTGTACCGCCGCCGAAGTCACCGCCGTCGTGGCGCGCGCCCGGGCCGCCCAGCCGGGGTGGGCGGCGCTCCCCCTCGGGGTGCGCCTGGCCCACCTGCGCCGGGTGCGTGCCGCCCTGGCCGAGCAGGCGTCGGCGCTGGCCGACCTGACCGCCGCCGAGATGGGCAAGCACCCGATGGAAGCGCTCGCCGGCGACGTGCTCTTCGCGCTCACGCACCTGGATTACGCGATTACGCACGCCCGGCGCCTGCTGCGGCCGCGGCGGGTGCGCCACAGTCTGCTCTTCGCCACGCGCTATGCCCAGGTCGTCCGCGAGCCCCGGGGCGTGATCGGCCTGATCTCGCCCTACAATTACCCGATCCTCTTGACGGCCAATACTTTGTTTATGGCCCTGGCCGCCGGCAACACCGTCGTCACCAAGCCGTCGGAGCATACGCCGCTGGCCGTGTCCCGGCTGGCCGCGATCTGCTACCAGGCGGGGCTGCCGCGCGAGGTCTTCCAGGTCGTCACCGGGGACCACACCACGGGCGCGGCGCTCATCGCGAGCGACATCGACTCGCTGATCTTCGTGGGCGGCACGGCCACCGGCCAGAAGATCGCCACCGCCGCCGCGGCCCGCCTGTTGCCGGTGACGATGGAGCTTGGCGGCAGCAACGCCATGGTGGTGCTGGCGGATGCCGACCTGGAGATGGCCGCCCAGGCGGCGGTCTGGGGCGGCTTCGTCACGACGGGGCAGGTCTGCGCCCGCGTCGGCCGGGTGCTCGTCGCGGCGCCGGTGGCCGATCAGCTCCTGGCCGCGATCCGGCAGGCGACGGCCCGGGCGCAACAGCCGGCGCCCGGCAGCACGCGCGCCGCTATCGGACCGTTGACCATCGCGGCGAGCCTGGGCCAGGCCCGCCTGGCCGTGAGCGAGGCCCTGGCCGAGGGCGCCCAACTGGTCACCGGCGGGGTGCCGGAGACCTACCCCGGCAGTGGCCCGGTGCTCTGCCCGCCCACGGTGTTATGCGGCGTCACGCCCACCATGCGCGTGATGCGCGAAGAGGTCTTCGGGCCGATCATCGCGGTCTACGCGGTGGCCGACGAATCCGAGGCGGTGCGGATCGCGAACAGCACCCCCTACAGCCTGACCGCCAGCGTTTGGAGCCGCGATCGGCGCCGCGCCTGGGCACTGGCCCGGCGCATCCGGGCCGGGTCCGTCGTGATCAACGACCATATGGCCCCGGCCCTGGCCGCCGAAAGCCCCTGGGGCGGCATGGGCGGGGCCAGCGGCTATGGGCGCCTGGGCGGGCCGTACGGCCTGCTGGAAGTGACCCAGCCCAAATATATCAGCTACGACCGGTTGCCGGTGCGCGGCTACCCGTGGTGGTATCCCTATACGCCGGCCGGCTATCGGGCCATCCAGGCCCTCGTGGCCGCGCTCTACGGTCGCACCTGGCGCACCCGCCTCGGCGGGCTGCGCGCCATGCTCGCCGATCTGCAGATCTTCGTCGGCCGGATCCGCTGGCGGAGCTAGCGGCAGCGCATGGGATGTTAGGGGCTAAGGAGTGCGATCTTGACACCCAAGCTCACCGAAGTCCGCATAGTGGAGTCGGAGGTCGACACCTTATGGCGGATCTACGGCTCCACCAATAACCTGATCCAGTTCGCCGATACGAAAGCTAGTTATATCCTGGCGGCCAATGGGATCATCATCGGGGCGATCATCACCAATCTCGCCGTGGTCAAAGATTTCCTGCACAAGGATCTGGCTTTAACGCTCTTGCTGGTCCTCGGGCTCGGCATCAGCGGGCTCTCTTCGTATTTTGCGCTGCGCTGCTTGAATCCGACCCTGCATTACGGCCAGCCGACGTCGCTGATTTTCTTTGCCCACATCGTCCACCGCTTCGACGGCCTGGAGGCGTATCGGGAGGCGGCGCACGCGGTCTTTACTGACGAAGCCCAGCTGACCGACCAGGTGGCGGAGCAGGTCTGGATCACCGCCCAGGTAGCCACCAAGAAATATGTCGCGGTCGCCTGGGCCACACGCCTCCTGGCGGCGACGGTCCTGGTCGGCATCGGCCTGCTGATCGGGAGCTTTATGCTGGGCTGACCGCCGGCGCCGTGGGCACAAACCAGCCGACCGTCCGATTATCGGGCTGCAGGTAGGTGCGGACTACACGCTGCACCGCGTCGGGCGTGACGGCGGCCAGGCCAGCCAGGAACTGCGTGTAGAGGTCGGCACTGGCCACCACCTCCAGCCAGCCAAAGATGTAGCCGAGGCCGGTCACGCTCTCGCCCGAGTAGATGAACTGGGCCCGCGCCTGGGTGATAGCTTTCTCGAGCTCCTGCGGGGTCGGCGGCTCCGCCGCCAGCCGGTCGATCTCGCCATAGATCGCCGCTTCGATGGCGGCCAGGGATTCGGTCCACGGCTTGCCGGCCCGGGCCGTCGCCGAGAAGCTGAAGAGCCCGGGGTCGCGCGAGAGGCGGAAATAGCTGCCGGCCGCCGCGGCGAGATCGGTCTGCACCAGCGCCCGGTAGAGGCGGGCACTACGGCCCATGCCCCCGCCCATGCCCATGGCCTTGGCCCCGGAAAGCAGC
>DATGEF010000578.1:0-7521 GCA_035310405.1 Chloroflexia bacterium
GGCGTCCAGGGCCACTCCGCCGGGGTCGTCGCCCCCGTTGCCGCCCAGGTACGTCGAGTAGACATAGGCCGATCCCGCCGCGTTCAGCCGCGTGACAAACGTGTCGTAGTTGCCGCCGGCGGCCGGTTGCGCGGCATTGGCCGTCGGAAAGTCGCGCGAGTCGGTATACCCGGTGAGCGCGGCGGCCCCGCTGGAGTCCACGGCGATGCTGGACCCCCAATCGTTGCCGCTGCCGCCCAGGTAGGTCGAGTAGACCAGGCTCGCCCCATCCGGCGCCAGCTTGGTCACGAAGGCGTCGTCGTAGCCGCTCAGGGCCGGCTGCAGCGCGTTTTGGCGCGGAAAATCGGTGGAGAGCGTCTGCCCGGTGATATAGATGGCGCCGCTGCTGTCCAGGGCCAGGCCCCCCCCGCTCTCGGCATTGCTGCCGCCCAGATAGGTCGAAAAGACCAGGCTCGCCCCATCCGGCGCCAGTTTCAGCACAAAGCTATCGCTGGATCCATGCAACGCCGGTTGCCAGGGGTTTTGCAGCGGGAAGTTCGCCGATGTGGTATCGCCGGTGAGGTAGACCGCGCCCGTCCCGTCCACCGCCAGCCCGGTCGCGCCGTCGTCGCCGCTGCCGCCCAGGTAGGTGGCATAGACCAGATCTTCGCCGTTCGGCGCCAGCTTGACCACCACGGCATCAAAGGCCCCGCCGCCGTAGCCCGGTTGCCAGGGGTTTTGCAGCGGGAAATCGCTCGACGTTGTATACCCGCCCAGATAGGCGGCGCCGCTCGCGTCGACCGCGATCGCCGCAGCCCGCTCATCGCCGCTGCCGCCCAGATAGGTGGCATAGACCAGCGTCGGGTCGATGATCAGCGGCTGGGTGGGATCATACGCCCCCACGGCGAAGCCCACGCTCCCATCGGCTGCCAGGGTATACTGCACCGCCACAGGCACCCGGGTCTCCCCGATCGCCTGCCAGGCCACCGGCGGCTCTTCGACGATTTTGGATTTTGGATTTTGGATTTTGGAGGGGCGATCCGATCCGGTCCCGAGGTCCTGACCCCCGGCCGCCTGCGACCCGGGCGTGCCGCAGGCCGCGGTGACTTCCAGGCTGCCGTCGGCGGCCAGGGCTACCGGCGCGCCCTGGTAGCGCCAGCGGATGCCGGCGGGATCGGCCCCCGGCGCCACGGTGTAGGTGCCTTTCAGCCGGCCCGTCTGCCCACGATATTCCAGATCGACTCCGGCGAACAGGTCGCGATAGGTCAGAGCCGCATACGTCGGGAGGTGGGTGTGCCACTGGGCGGGGTCCGGCCCTCGCAAATAATTGACCTGGCCCGGCAGCAAGTCTGTGGCCGTCAGGGCGGCGTCGGCGCGCGCGCCCACAAACGCGATCGGCACCCGGGCCGGCGCGGTGGGCGCCTGGCGCCGCTGCCGGAGTCCCGATCCCCGGCCCCCGATCCCCATCCCCTGATCCGTGCCGCATTCCGTCTGCAGCATGACCCCCTGCGCCGCAAACACCAGGGTGGCTCCCGGTCCGCGCGCCAGGTAGCGGGCGGCCGCGCTGGCCTGCCCGGCGTTCGGCTCAAAGGCCAGCGGCCGCCCGGCCGCCTGGACCGGCGCGGGCGCCAGTGGCCTGCCCCCTCCGGCGGCCGGGCGCGACGCCGGTCGCTGGCCTGCCGGGATCAGGAGGGCGAGGAGGCTGAGGCCAAGAAGGCTGATCAAAAGCTTGCGGCGCATAGGGGACTCCTCTCGATCTGCGGCGCGGTTCGCGCATGAGGGATGGGCGTGCTCGGTCTCCCCACCATTATACCACCGTGGCCCTGTTCCTGCTGGAGTCGGGATCAGCAGCTGTTCAGACACACGCGCACACCCCCGCAGGGGGCCTGGCTCATTGGGAGGGTATTGACCATGGCAAACGCCGCGCTACCGCCCGAGACCCGTATCGGGCATGTCCATCTCAAGGTGGCCGACCTGGAGCGGGCGATCCGCTTCTATCGCGACCTGCTGGGCTTTGATCTGCTCGCCAACATGGGCACGGCGGCCTTTCTCTCGGCCGGGGGCTACCACCACCACATTGGCCTCAACACCTGGGAAAGCCAGGACGGGCCCCCGCCGGCCCCGGGTACGACCGGCCTGTATCATTTCGCCATCAACTACCCGGCGCGGCGCGACCTGGCCACGGCTCTGACGCGGCTATTGGATGGCGGCTGGGGCATTGACGGCGCTTCCGATCATGGCACGCACGAGGCGATCTATCTGCACGACCCGGATCGCAACGGCATCGAGCTGGCCTGGGACCGACCGCGCGACGCGTGGCCCCAGCGGGATGGCGCGATCCTGTTCAGCCGGACGCCGCTCGACTTCGCCAGCCTCCTCGCCGAACTCGGGGACCCGCACGCGGCGCGGCACCTCGCGGGCCTGGCGCGCTATACATAGGTCTACCAGGGGCGTGCCGGCGACGGGCCGGCAGCGCCGCTCGCGGGGCGCATGGCATAGTTGATGCGGTACCCCTCCGCATGACCACGCGACCCCCCGAACAGGATACGCTATCCCCCCCCGTCCGGCTGGAGCCGCATGTCGAGCAGCATCCCCATGGGGGGGATTGGCTGCGCGAGATTGTCTTCGGCCTCAACGACGGCCTGGTAACCACCCTGGTCTTCCTCATGGCGGTCAGCGAGTTGGCGCCGACGCGCTTAGTCTTGATCATGCTGGGCGAGGTGGGCGCCGGGGGCATTTCCATGGCCCTGGGCGGCTATCTCTCCGCCCGGACCGCGCAGGAGGTGCTCGCCCGGCGGATTGCCACCGAGCGCTTCGAGATCCAGCACGAGCCCGAAGAGGAACGCGCCGAGCTGCGGGCCATTTATGCGCGCAAAGGCTTGACCGGCCCCTTGCTCGATCATGTGGTGACCTATCTGACCGCTGACGAAGACCGCTGGCATCGCGCCCTGGTGGCCGATGAGCTGGGCGTGGTCGACGAGCAGCCGAGCCGCCCCTGGCGGCAAGGGCTGCTGATCGGGCTGGCTTTTATCATCGGCGGCTTGATCCCAACCGTGCCGGTGCTGCTCGCCTTCCCCGCGGTGCGCTGGTGGGCCTATGGGCTGACCGCCGGCACCGCGTTGACCCTGGGCGCCATCAAAGCGCGCTATACGCACAAGGGCCCCTGGCGCTCGGGGCTCGAATTTCTCGGCGTGGTGACCGTGGGCACCCTGGCCGGGATCGGCATCGGCTGGCTCTTGCATGGGGGGTGAGCCGGTGCCGCTACCCCGGACGTGGCACGAAGGTTGCTATAGTGTGCCAAAAGGCACATTTTGTTGCGTGTCTGTACACTGGGGCCCCTGTCTATGCCACTTGGTTGTGCCGCGAGTTCTGCTGCGCTGGGTCTGGAGGGCTGGGGGTAGAGGAGAAAGAGCAACGTGGACCTCGATCTAAGTATTGATATGTCTTCCGAAATGGGAGTCCGTGTCTCGCCGACCCTCATTGCCGTGAACCAGATCCTCTCGCTCTCGTCGATGGAGCTGCAGAAGGCGATCAAGCTGGAGGCCGAGGAAAATCCCGCCTTCGAGATTCTTGAGCACCAGACCTGTCCTATTTGCGGCGAGCAGATCCGCGGCAATGGGTGCGCGAATTGCGCCAAGCGGGCCGCCAGCACCGGGACCACGGCGAACCCCGATGGCCCCAGCTTTGAAGATTACGGCTATGGCGACTACATGGTCGGGGGGAGCTATAGCACGGTCGCGGACGACGAAGAGTTCGACCCGATGACCCTGGTCGCCGCGGAGCGCACCCTGGGCGAGCGCCTGATGATCGATCTGCGCGCTGTGCTCGACAGCGCCGATATCTTTATCGCCGAGTTTTTGATCGGCAGCCTGGACGAGCGGGGCTTTCTGAGCCAAGCGGTCTATGAAATCGCCAGCCGGCTGGGCGTCGCCGAGCCGCGCGTCGAGCAGGTGCTGGACGAGCTGCAGCGCATCGGCCCGCCGGGCATCGGCGCGCGGGACCTGCGCGAGTGTCTCTTATTGCAGTTGGCCCATATGATCGAGGAGCAGGACGCGCCCGAGCCGCCGAACGTGCGCGCGATTATTACCGATTACCTGACCGAGCTCGGGGCGCACAAGTACGGCTATATTGCCCAGAAGCTTGGGATCAGCTCTGACGACGTGGCGACGGCCCGCGATTTCATTAAGGCCCATCTGACCCCCTACCCCGTGATGGAGGCGGTCGATTTCCAGACCTGGGGCAGCCCGTCCCGCGCCCAGTATGTCTCGCCGGACGTGGTCATGAAGATCGAGGAAGGCGAGTTTGTCATCGAGGTGATGGAGTCCCGCCGCTTCTTCATGCGCCTCAACCCGATGTACAATCGCCTGGCGACCGAGCTGCGCGGCAAAGAGCAGCACTATTCCGACGACGAGAAGCGCCATATCCAGCAATATGTGGCCCGCGCCAAACTCTTTATGTCGAATATCAACCAGCGGCGCGAGACGATGCTGCGCATCGCCCGGGTACTGGTGGAAGTGCAGGAGGATTTCCTGCGCAACGGCGTGCGGCATTTGCGGCCCCTGACCCGCGCGCAGGTGGCCGAGCGCACCGGCCTCCACGAGTCGACCGTCAGCCGGGCCACGGCCGGCAAATATGTGATGCTGCCCAGCCGCCACGTCATCCCCTTCTCCGACTTTTTCACCGCGTCGTTGAGCATCAAGGATGTGATCAAAGAGCTGGTCATCCGCGAGGGCCGGCCGCTGACTGACCGCGAGATCGTGACCTTGCTGCGCGAGGACGGCATCCGCGTGGCCCGCCGCACCGTGGCCAAGTACCGCAGCCAGCTCGGGATCTTGCCCTCGACTCTGCGCTAACCCCGATCCGGCGCCGCACTTTTGACAGGATGGCCGGCTTTGTGCTAATATGCGCTATACGCGGGGTTACCTGCTCGCCGGCGACACTGCGTTGCCTTATCGTTCTAGCTTATTGGAGACGACAGGATGTTACCGTTTTTCAAGAAAAAGGCGAAGCAGCCGGACGAAGATATCGAGCGGGGGCACAAAAAGCTCTATGTCGCCACCGTCCGCGGCCGGCGCGAGCTGGCCTGGCTGGAGAATGACCGCTGGCGCCCGCAGATTGCCACGGTGGTCCCGGACGAGGCGGAGGCGCCGATGGTCAAGGTCCATTACGGCACCTATGGCAGCGACGGCCTGCGGCGCGACGGCCCGCCCGGCGGCGCCTACAGCGCCGTCTACGAGCGCTACCGGCACCGGGGGCTGGATGTCTATACCCGCGACGAGGCGCGCCGGCTCAACCAGTGGGACACACGCTATCCTTTCCCGGGCTTTGACCCCAAGGAAGGCAGCGTCACCCTCGATCTTTACAGCGAAGACTGATCGCTACTTGCGCCGTGCGGCCAGGGGCCGGAGCCGGGCAGCCCTGCCCGGCTTTTTGCCGCCTGGCCCCGCCGCGGGCGGGAGAAGGAAGCGCCGACTATGGAGAAAATGCGGATCGCGGTATTAGGCGGGGGCGCGCTGGGGCTGACGGCGGCCATGCGGCTGGCCCGCCGCGGCGCCCAGGTCACCGTCCTCGAAAAGGAAGGCGAGCTCGGCGGCCTGGCGGCCGGCTTTCTGGTGGGCGACAGCGGCACCTACCTGGAGAAATTCTACCATCACCTCTTTCGCTCGGATACCGCCATCCAGGATCTGATCGCCGAGCTGGGCCTGGGCGCGAAGCTGCTCTGGCTGGACCAGACCACCGCGACCCTCTACCGGGGCAAGCTCTACTCGACGTTTAACGGCGTCGGCGACGTCCTCCGCTTTACGCCCCTCTCCTTCCCGAACCGGTTGCGGCTGGGGGCCGGGGTCGCCTATCTGAAGGCCGAGCCCGACTATCGCCGCTTGCGCCACAGCACCGCCCAGCAGTGGATCAAGCGCTGGATGGGCCGGCAGGTCTATGAGGTGCTCTTTGGCCCGCTGCTGGAATCCAAGTTCGGGACCTACGCCCCGCAGATCGCGGCACCCTGGTTCTGGGCGCGCATCCACTGCCGCAGCATCCAGCTGGGCTATCTCAAGGGCGGGTTCCAGCAGATCTATAACCGCCTGGGCGAAGAGATCCGCGCCGCCGGCGGGGAGATCCGCCTGCATACCGCCGTGACCCGCATCGCGCCGCAGCCCGACGGGACGATCCGGGTGGACACGGCGACCGGGAGCGAAATCTACGATAAAGTCGTAGCCACGCTGCCCACCCGGCTCTTCATGAAGCTGACCGAGGGCCTGCCCGCCGGCTACCGCCAGCGCTATGACTGGGGCAACGCGCTGGGCGCCCATTGTGTGGTCCTGGCCCTCACGCAGTCGTTGCTCCCGCGCGTCTACTGGCTGAACCTGAACGACCCCGGGTTTCCTTTCCTGGCCGCCGTCGAACATACCAACCTGATGCCGACCAGCGATTACGGCGGGCGCCACCTGATCTACCTGGGCAATTATCTGCCCATGGACCACCGCTACTTCACGCAAGGGGACGACGCGACGATCGCCGAGTTCTTACCAGCCTTGCACAAGCTCAACCCGGCCTTTGACCCCTCCTGGGTCACCGAGCACTGGGTGTTGAAGGCGCCTTTCGCCCAGCCGGTTGTCACCCGCGACTATGCCGCGCATATCCCGCCGCTGACCACGCCGATCCCGAATCTCTACCTGGGCAATATGTTCCAGGTCTACCCGCAGGACCGCGGCCAGAACTACAGTATTAAGCTCGCGGACAAGCTGGCCGCGCTGATCGACGTGGAAGGGCATCCGGCGCGCGCCGCGACATCGGCCGTCGCCGCCGGTTCCGCCCCCTCTGAGGCTGCACAACGGGCATAGTTTGTGCTGTGCCAGAGGCACCAAGCGATCAGGTATACGCTTAGCTAGGCACGCGAGGCTATATACGGGAGGGTCAGGTCATGAAGAAGGATCTGGAGCGCGAAGCGCGGAAGTTACAGGCGAAGGGCCAGGCCCTGGCCGAGGATGCCCTGGCGGCGGGGCGAGACCAGGCCCTGGAGCTGCTGGGCGCCCGCCAATCCCATTTCTGGGGCAACCTGGGCTGGCTGCTGCTGGGCGCCGGCCTCGGCTCCCTGACCACCTACCTGCTCGATCCCGATCGCGGGCGCCGCCGCCAGGCGCTGATTCGGGACCAGGTCGTGCATGCCCGGACGGTGGTCCAGGACCAGGTGCCCAAAAAGATCCGCCATGCCCAGAACCGCCTCCATGGCGTCCAGCACGAGCTGGGCGCGGCCCTGCACAAGACCAAGGGCGAGGCCGAGGCCGGCACCGACGCCGCGGCGGAGAGCCCGCAGTGGGAGATCGCCCACAACGACAACGGCTCGCTCACCGGGCCCACCTACTAAGCATTCTTCGACCCACTATCATGGCCGAAGTGCAATACATCCTCGCCCTCGACCAGGGCACCACCAGCTCACGGGCGATCATTTTCGATCACCGTGGGCAGGTTGTCGCCCAGACCAACCAGGAGTTCGCGCAGATCTATCCGCGGCCGGGCTGGGTCGAGCATAACCCGGAAGATATC
>DATGEF010000579.1:0-2184 GCA_035310405.1 Chloroflexia bacterium
CGCCGATTCGCCCACGGTTTTATCCACATACAGGCTGAAAAACGCTGTATTGTTGCGGTTGGCGTCCAGACCGCGGTAGACCTGGCTGGAGGCGTTGACGCCGTAGGCGGTGCTGCCGCTCGCTGCGGTGTCCAGGGCCGCGTGCCCAGAATCCTGGCTACCGGCATAGACCCCCCGCCCGCCGGGGAAGTAGCCGGCGTAGTCGCCGGCGGGCGCGCCCCCGGACACTGCATAGCAGGCCGTATTGGGGGTCAGGCACTCCCCCACTATCGCCGACCCCCCCGAGGTGGTCGTCACGCTGAGCGTGTTGTAGGCGGTGCCGCTGATCGTCAGCGAGGTGCCGACCGCGTCGGCGATGTTGCGCCGGCCGTTGTCAATGAATTTCGTCATTTGCAGGCGGCTGACGGCGACGCCGGGGTGGTAGTAGGGCAGGTTGTCGGGCGGGACGCACGGGTCGTTGGGTCCACCCGGCTGGCAAGCATAGCCGCTGACGATATTGGCCGCCTTGAGGTTGTGCAGGTAGGTGTAGAAGGGATCGGAGGTCGCTACATCTTGGAAGTCTTGCCCCGGCGTGGCGGGCATGGCCTGGCCCGCGGCGGGGAGTCGCGCGGCCGCAGTGCTGCGGGCGGCGGCCCCGTCCACCCCGCGGCTCCCAATCGCCAGCACCAGGAGCGCGATGCCGCCCGCCTGGAGCCCCCATAGAATGCCCAAGTTTGTACGCGCTATCGTATGCCTCATGAATTGGCCTTCCTTTCGGTGAAAGAGTTGATCCTATGTCCGCCTGTGGGCGTCCCAAGGCGCCGGCCTATTATACACCCGCCAGGTTCTGGATCAGGAACGGGACTGCACGCGGTCATATTCTTCGCGCTCGGCGACTGTGTACCAGAGCCGGCGCATCTCCTCGCAGGTCGCCAGGAGCGTGTCGAGGTCGCCGGTGGCCGCGACCTGGCCGTCCTGGAGCACGACGATCTGATCGGCCCGGCGCAGTGCGGGCCGGCGGTGCGAGACGACCAGGCAGGTCGTGTCGCCGTGGGCGAAGAGCCGTTCCCAGAGCAGCTGCTCGGTCTCGACGTCAAGCGCGCTGGAGAGATCGTCGCAGATCACGAGCTCCGGCCGGCGCACGAACATGCGCGCCGCCGCCGCGCGCTGCACCTGCCCGCCCGAGAGCCGTACACCGCGCGGGCCGACGACGGTAGCCAGCCCCTCGGGCATGGTGGCCAGGTCCGCGTCCAGCACGGCCAGCGTCAAGGCGGCAGCCAGGTCGACCCGGTCCTCCGGCAGCCCGAGCAAGATATTGTCGCGCAGCGACTCGCTGAACAGGCGCGGCACCTGGGGCGTGTAGGCGCAGCGTGGTGGCACGAGGACCGTGGCTGGGTCCGCGATCGCCTCGCCGTTCCAGCATACAGTGCCCGACTCGCGCGGCAGGAGCCCGAGCAAGACCTGTAGCAGCGTGGTCTTGCCCGCGCCGACCGCGCCGGTGATCACCGTGAAAGATCCGCGGGCCAACCGCAGATCGATCGCGGCGATGCCATGCCGCGATCCGGGATAGTAATAGGTCAGCCCCGCGATGGTGAGATCCTGCAGCTGGTGGGCCGCCGTCTTCGGCGTGTAAGGCACGGCCGGGAAGGGGCCCTGGACATAGATCGGCCCGGGCTGCACCAGCAGAGTCGCCGGCGCGTCGCCCAACAGGCGGGCCATACGCTCGAACGACACGCCGACCTGTTTGTGGCGCGCCAGCAGGCGGCCCACGAAGCGCGGCAGCGCCATGATCTGGGCCAGGTAGCTGACGAAGAGCGCGAAATCGCCCACGCTGAAGCTGCCGGTCTGCATGGCCTGGGCGGCCAGGAGCAGGATGACCCCGGTGGCCAGGTTGCCCGCGTTCATATTGAACGTGTCGAGCAACTGGGTGAACAGGCTATCTTTCAGCGCGCTCTGGCGGCGCCGGTCGTTGATGCGGTGGAAGTGGGCGATGACCCGGCTTTCGGCGCCTCCCACCTTGACGGCCTGCACGGCCCCGAACATCTCGCCCAGGAAGCCCGTCACCCGCCCCGTCGCCTCGCGGCTGGCCGTCCGGTAACGCTTGATACGGCCGCTCATCGCGTTGGCCAGCGTAACCACGGCGACGAGCGGCCCGAACACCCCCAGCGTGACCACCGGGTTGATGCTCAACATGATCGCCAGGGC
>DATGEF010000580.1:0-9144 GCA_035310405.1 Chloroflexia bacterium
GACATCTTGCCGACCGGCACGCCGGCCGCGGCCACCAGGGGGCCCACGACCAGCGTCGTCTTGTCGCCGACGCCGCCCGTGCTGTGCTTATCGACCACGAAAGGCGCCGCCGGCCTCAGGTCCAGCCGGCGGCCCGAATCGACCATCACCGCCGTCAGGTCGGCCGTTTCCTGGTCCGTCATGCCGCGGCAGCAGACGGCCATCAGCCAGGCGGCCATCTGGTAATCGGGGACCGTGCCGGCCAGCATGCCGGTGATCAGCCAGGCGAGCTGCGCCCGGGTATGCGCCTCACCCTCGCGCTTGGCCACGATCAGGTCTACGGCGCGCATCGGAGTCCTCCTTCGTGAGCAGACACGCCTTACTCGCCGCGGGGCCGGCGCCCCCGGCTGCGGCCTTTGCGCCGCGGCCGCTCCGCCGCGGGCGCCTCGTCCGCGGCCGGGGCTGGCTCCTCCGGCGCGTCCAACCAGGACTGGTCCAGGGGCGCGGGCGGCAGCTCGGCGTAGACCGGGTACACGGCGTCGGGCACGCCGGGCAACGGACCGACCAGCGACAGGTCTTCCTCGCCGAGCAGCGTGGTCAGCTCGGCCACCTCCCCGCCCTGCAGGTAGACGCGGGGCAGCCGCTTGCCCAGGTGGGCCAGAAGCTCATACGCGATCGTGCCGGCCCGCTCGGCCAGTTCGGCAAAGCCGACCTCCTCCGTCCCCTGCCAGCCGGCGACGACCACCGGGTCGCCCTCGGCGGTGGCCGGGCTGTCCGTGACGTCGATCGTCACCTGGTCCATGCTCACCCGGCCGGCGACCGGCGCGCGGCGGCCCTGCACCAGCATCACGCCGCGGTTCGAGAGCGCCCGGTGATAGCCGTCCGCATAGCCGATCGGCACCAGGGCCAGAGTGCGCGGGCCCGGGGCGATATAGGTCCGCCCGTAGCCCACGCTCTCGCCCGCCGCGACCGCGAAGACGCGCGCGACGGCGGCGCGGACGGTGACCGCGGGGAGCAGCGCGAAAGGCCGGTGGCCCAACGGCGCCGGGTAATGGCCGCTCAGCATAATCCCGACCCGGACCAGGTCCAGATGGCTCTCGGGCATGTCGAGCACCGCGGCGCTGCTGGCCGCGTGGAGGAGCGCGAAGGTGATACCGGCCTCGGCCAGCCGGTGGCGCGTCGCCAGCAAGAGCTCCAGTTGCCGGCCGGCGAAGTCGTCCAGGGGGTCATCGGCATTGGCAAAATGGGTGTACAGCCCCTCCAGCCGCAAGCCGGGCAACAGCGAAAGGCTCATGGCCAGCGCGACTAGCTCGTCGGGGTTGCGGCCGAAGCGGTGCAGGCCGCTATCGAGCTTCAGATGGATCGGCGCCCGCACCCGGCACTGGCGGGCCGCCGCGGAGAGCGCCCGCGCGACGTCGAGGCTGTGGACCGTAATGGTCAGCCGGGCCACGACCGCTCGGCCCATCTCCCAGGGCGTGGCCGGCCCCAGCACCAGGATCGGGCACTCGACGGCCGCGTCGCGCAGCTGCACCCCCTCGTCTACCGAGGCGACGCCCAGCCAGCTGGCGCCGCCCGCCAGCGCCGCCCGCGCGATCTGGGCCGCACCCAGTCCATAGCCGTCGGCTTTCACGACGGCCATGATCGCGGTGCCGGGCCCGACCCAGTGGCCCACCCGGCGGGTGTTCTCGGTCACCGCGTCCAGGTCGATCTCGACCCAGACCGGTCGCCCGCGCCAGCGGACCGGGAGCGGGGCCGCGGGCGCCCGCGGGATGGCGGGCCCCAGGGGGCCGGTCGCGCGCCCGCGGCCGACCTCGGCCGGCCCTGGCCGGGTCGCCCTCCCATTGCTGGTCATGCGGGCCGCAGCTTCAGGTCGTGGATGGCATAGGGCAGCGCGTCCGCCACGTCGCCGGCCAGCACCCCGGCATCGCCCAGCTCTTCGGCGACCAGCTCCCCAGCCCGGCCATGGAGGTAGGTGCCGGCCACGGCCGCGTCCCACGGGGCCAGGCCCTGCGCCAGCAGCCCCGCGATGGCCCCGGCCAGGACATCGCCGGTGCCCGCGGTGGCCAGCGCCGCCGACGCCGTGGGGTTGATCTGCACCCGGCCGTCCGGCGCGGCAATCACGGTATGCGCCCCTTTGAGCACCACGATGGCCTTCCAGGCGGCGGCGGCGCGCTGGGCCGTGCCGACCCGATCGGCCTGCACGGTCGCCACATCACTATCCAGCAGGCGGGCCATTTCCCCGGGATGGGGGGTCAGCACGGTGTTCTCCGGCAGCCGGCCCGCCCAGTCTTCGATCTGGTGCAGCAGGTTCAGGCCGTCCGCGTCGATCACCAGCGGGGGCAGGATGCGCGACTCGGGGTGCGCCGCGTCCTTCTCGGGCGGCGCCTCCTTCTCGGGCGCCGGGGGAGCGGCGCGCCGCATCCCGAAGCCGACCGTGCGTGCGCCCTCATGCCGGGCCGGCTCGGTCGTCCGCCGCGGGCTGGTGAATCCCACCCCTCGCTCGGCCTGGGCGGCGCTCTTCGCGCCGCCCGGGTCCTGGAGAATCCCGCGCAGGAAGCCCAGGGTTTCTTTCTCGTGTCCCCAGCCGTTGCCGAGGAGCAAGGCGGTGTACTCGCGCTCGGCCAGGGCCTTGAAGAGCGGGCCCACTGCCCGGTCGACCAGCACGCCCATCTCGGACGGGAGCGGCTGGAAAGTACACTCGGTCAGCCGGCTGGCGACCATGGGCAACAGCTCAAACGGCGTGGCCAGCGTCGCCAGGCCGACCCCCACGCGCATGGCGCCCAGGGTGGACAGGATCGCGGCGCCGATATAGTTGAGCGAGCCCGCCACCACCAGCACGCTGCCGAAGGTGCCCTTATTCGCATCGGCCGGGCGCGGGGGCAGTATCCCGCGCACCTGCTCAGCCGTCGTGTGTACTGCCTGCAAATGGTCCGTCAAATCTCCCACTCCTATCTCCCAGTATCTCCCAGTATCTCCCAGTATCTCCCAGTATAAACGTTCCCGCTAGGGCGCGGCGTCGCGGCGCGGCGGCGGGGCCTGCGGGTCCCCGGAGGCGACGACGAAGGCGATCGCCAGGTCGCGCCCATGGGTCAGGCTCACCGCCCAGCGCGTGAGGCGGATGGCCACGGCCCGCTCCTGGGCGCCGCCATGCAAAAACACGAGCGGCTTGCCCCGCCGGTCGGGCAGGATCTCCATCTCCTGCCAGCGGATGCCGCGGATGCCCGTGCCGAGGGTCTTGGAAATCGCCTCTTTGGCCGCGAAGCGGACGGCCAGCTCCGGCACCCGCCCGCGGCACAAGCGCTGCTCGCCGGGCGTCCAGACCCGGTCCAGGATCGGCTGGCCCCAGCGCGCGATGGCCGCCGCGATCCGCGGGATCTCGATCACGTCGACCCCACATTGCAGCAAGCCGTCCTGCGCGTCGGCCAGGCGCAGCCCGAGGGCGGCCAGCCAGGGCGGCTCGCCGGCCAGGGCACTGGGGCTCCACTCCGGCGGGCTCACGGGCGCCCGACCGAGGCATACTCGAAGCCTTGCGCGCGGATCTCGGCCGGCACAAACATGTTCCGGCCGTCCACCAGCAGCGGCCGGCGCATACTGCTATGCACCCGGGCCATATCGAGTTGCTTAAACTCGTTCCACTCGGTGAGCAGCAGGATCGCGTCGGCCCCCGCCGCGGCCTCGTAGGCGTTCGAGCAGAAGGCCGCATCCGCCACGACCCGGCGGGCGTTGTCCATGGCCACCGGGTCATAGGCCCGGACCTGCCCGCCGGCCGCGACCAGCGCGGCGACGATGCCCACCTGCGGGGCTTCCCGGATGTCGTCCGTGTTCGGCTTGAACGACAGTCCCCAGACTCCGATCCGCTTGCCGGCCAGGTCGCCGGCCAGGAGGTGGCGGATCTTCTCGACGAAGAGCCGGAGGGCATCCTGGTTGATATCCATGACGGCGTTCAGCAGCTGCGGGTGGCAGTGATTCGACGCCGCCATATGGGCCAGCGCCTTCACATCTTTGGGGAAGCAGGAGCCGCCATAGCCGATGCCGGCATCCAGGAAGTGGTGGCCGATGCGTTTATCGTAGCCCATGCCCAGCGCGACCTGCTTCACGTCGGCGCCCAGATGCTCGCAGATCTGGGCCACTTCGTTCATGAAAGAGATCCGGGTGGCCAGGATGGCATTCGAGGCGTACTTGATCATCTCGGCCGTGCGGATATCGGTGCTGATAATCGGCGCGTTCAGCGGCTCATAGAGCGCCGCCACCCGCTCGCTGGCGGCCGGGTCGGACGAGCCCAGCACCACGCGGTCGGGACACATGAAATCGTTGAGCGCGGACCCCTCGCGCAGGAACTCGGGATTAGAGACCACGGAGAATTTCAGCCCGGGCCGCATCCCGGCGCCGACCAGCCGGGTCACCAGATCGCCGGTGCCGATCGGCACCGTGCTTTTGTTGATCACGACGATATCGCCGCTGGCCTGCTGGCCAATGGAGCGCGCGGCCGATTCCACCTGCGACATATCGGCCGCCCCATCGGGCCCCTCGGGCGTGCCGACCGCGATAAAGACGAAGTCGGCGCCCCGCAGCCCTTCGGCATAATCGGTCGTAAACCGCAGACGCCCGGCCTTTAAATTGCGTTGCAGCACTTCTTCGATCCCCGGCTCATAGATCGGCGCCAGCCCTTGCCGCAGCCGTTGCACCTTCTCCGGCACGATCTCGATCCCCATCACCTCGTTACCCAGATCGGCGAAGCAGGCGGCCGTCACCAGCCCGACATAATTGACCCCCACCACACTTATCTTACTCAAGAACATCCTCCTTAAGCGTAAACCAGCGTAAACCAGCGTAAACCAGCGTAAACCGTAGATCCCGCCGCGTAGACGGGCCCTAATGGGCGATCAGCGAGAAGCGGGTGACGAAGACATCGAACAAATAGCCACTGGTGATCAGTTCCACCGCCTTGATCCGCGCCGGCCGGGGGACCTGGGTCATCAGGTCCCAGGTGTCGGGTTGCGCGGCCGGCGGCAATTGGCTACTGGCCGGCCGCGGCAGATCGATCGCCAGGCCCGCCCGGAGGGGGATGGCCAGCGGGCTCGGCGGAAAGGCCGACGGATCGGGATAGAGGCTCCGCTCCCAGATCCCCGGCTGCCCCTGGGCATCCTCATAGCTGACCCGCAGCGTCAGCGGGTAGTCCTGGGCCGGCTTGTACTGGCTATCTACGTTGACCGTCGCGGTCACGTTAATGGCCTGGTACAGCCCCACCGGCCGGTCGATCACCTGCTTGATGCTGGCCGTCGCCGGCTCGCGCGGAAAGCGATCCAGTACCGGCTCCGACCGGGTGAAGCGGGCCGAATAGACCGGGCTGCCCCCCTGGTTCTCGCTGACCCGGCGGGCATCGATTTGCGGATCGCCCGGGTTCACGGCGGGCAAGGTCAACACCCAGTTGTCGGCCAACTCGTCGTCGCTGGTGCTCGCCGCTTTAAACCGGGGGTTCTTCACCAGGTCGGTGATCGCCGGATCGGGCCCCCGCAGCGTATTGTCGGCGGCGACCTGGAACATGCGATCGAGCGGCAGATTCTGCCAGGGCCCGGGCGGCACGCGCAGCGCGGCGCTGCCGGCGACCGTGGTCACGCGCATGCGCAGCGTCTCGCCCGGCGGGTCGGGGACTTCGACGCGCACGACGGCGGTCGCCGGCACCCGGACGAAAATCTGGCCGTCCACGCTGGTCACGTAAAACTTCATCGACTCTTCGTCCGCCAGGGCCGCGGCGGCGACGACAATGCTGCCGCTCGCCGGCTCCACCCGGATATCTTTGATATGGGTGAGGAATCGGGTGCTGCGCATGATCGTCAGGGAGACCGTTGTGCTGTAGTCGAGATGGATCGTGCTTTGATCGAAGAGGGTAATCAGGGCGTCGGTATCCGGGCCGGTGCGGATCTCATCCCCCTCGCTCACGGTCTGGGACTTGCCGATCAGGACCCAGGCTTTCTGCCCGGCCCGCCGCAATTCGAGTTTGCTGCCGTGCTCCAGTTCGACGGTGGCCGTATGGGCCACATTCGGCTGCTGCGCATACTTCCAGGCGGTATAGATCCCGCCCCCACACAGCACGCAAAAGACGATCAGCCCCAGGCCGAGTGCCAGCCAGGCGATGCGGTGATAGCGCCGGTCGATCGCCGCCGGGGGGATGGCCGGCGTGGCCCCGCCCACACTACCGGTGACCAGGCTCATCCACGCACCTCGAAGCGGCGGGGCGCATCCGCGGCCGGGGGCCCCCATTGCGCCTCGACGGCGCCGACCCGGGCGGCCGGCGGCCCGGCGTGCAGGGCGGCCAGCAGCGTCTCCAGGGCGGGGCGGGGCCCTTGCGCGACCACCTGCACGCTCGCATCGGGTGCATTGCGCACAAAGCCGGTGAGCCCCAGGGCCTCCGCACGGTCGAGCACAAACATGCGAAAGCCGACTCCCTGCACCCGGCCCCGTACCTGTGCGTGTAATTGTATCCGCTCGCTTTCCATAGACGGCCCGCAACTTCCTGACGCCCTGATACCCTAATAAGACTCCCTATTGTACCCGGCCGGAGACCGGAACGTCAAACCGGGTCAGGCCAGCCGGTGCTCCATTGCGTACCGCGTGGCGGCGCTGCGGGTGGTGATCCCTAGCTTGCTGTAAATGGCGCGTACATGGGTCTGGACGGTGCGCGGGCTGAGCGACAGCTGCCCGGCAATCTGGGCATCGGTCAGCCCGGTGGCTAGCAAACAGAGGACGTCGAGCTCCCGCGCCGTCAGGGCATCGACCGCCGGGCCCCGCGCCGCGCTCGCCGGGGGCGGCGGCCGGGGGGGCGCGGCGGGCCCCCGGGCGGCGGTCCCCAGCGCGATCGCCGCGTCCAGGGGCAGGGCCTGCCCAGTGGCCCAGGCGGCATCCCAGGCGGCCGCCGGGACCGTCTGGCGCGTCGCGGCCAGGTGGCCCGCATGCTCAGCCCGGTCGACCGGGTCCAGGCGCGCCCCGATCGAGTCGAGCAGCGCCTCGGCGGCGCCAAACAACTGGGCCGCCCGCAGCGGCTGCCCGGTGGCGCCGGCCACTTCGGCCAGCTGGGCCAGGCCCCAGGCCATACCCTGTTTATCGCCGAGGGTGCGGAATAAGGCCAGGCTCTCGGCGAACAGGGCGCTCGCCTGGGCGTAATCGCCCTGCCGGCGGGCCATGGCCCCCAGGTCGGCGAGCGGCAGGGCGAGGCCCCAGCCATCGCCGACCTGGCGGAAAAGCGCCACACTCGCGGTGAGCACCGCGCGGCGGGTGGCCTCGTCGCCGGTCGCCGCCGCCACCTCGCCCAGGTTGCGCAGGGCCAGGGCCTGGCCCCAGGCCGCGCCGACCGCTCGGAAGAGCGCCACACTCTCGTCCAACAGCGCCCGCGCCCCCGCCGGGTCGCCCCCATACAGGGCCATAACGCCGAGGAGCGTCAGGGCATAGGCCAGCTCTTCCTGGTCGTCCATCGCGCGCGAGATGGCCACACTTTCGTCCAGCAGGGCGCGCGCCCCGGCCGGGTCGCTCTGCCGGTAGGCCAGCAGCCCGGCCCAGTTGAGCGCCTGGGCGCGGGCATGCGTGCGGGGGGCGGTCGTCCGGGTCATCTGCAGCGCGCGGGCCAGCCAGCTGCGGCCCTCGCCCCAATAGCCGCGGAGACTCCAGAACCAGCCAAGGGCCGAGGCCAGGGCCAGCGCGGTCGTGGCCTCCTCGTGGGCCAGCGCCCAGCCCAGCGCCGCCCGCAGGTTATCATGCTCGCACTCCAGGCACTCCAGCCACGCCACCTGCCGCGGACTGCGCGATTCGCGGTCCCCTTGCTGGGCCAGGGCGAGGAAATAGGCGGCATGGCGCCGTTGCACGGCCGCGGCCTCCCCCGTTGCGCCCAGCTGCTCCAGCCCGAACTCGCGGATCGTCTCCAGCATCGCACAGCGCAGTTCGCCCTCCGGCCCCTCCTCATGCACCAGCAGGCTCCAGTCGATCAGCGCGGACAGCCCATCCAGTAGATCGATTTTGGATTTTGGATTTTGGATTTTGGATTGCGTGGATTCCGCTCCCGGATCTCCGCCCCCGCCTTCGTCGATTTTGGATTGCGTGGCTTCCGCTCCCGGATCTCCGCCCCCCGCCTCCTCGTCGTCACTGCCTACTGCATACTGCCTACTGCCTACTGATTCGTCACTGACGACTGACGACTGACGACTGACGACTTCGTCGTCCCTGCCTACGGCGGCCGCCGCCGCCACGGTGCAGCCGCCGACGAAGACGGCCAGGCGGCGAAAGAGGGCCTGTTCGGCGGGCGGCAGCAGGTCGTAGCTCCAGGCAATCGCGCCGCGCAGGGTCTGTTGCCGGGCCGGGCGGTCGCGGGCGCCGCCGGTCAACAGGTGGAGGGCGGGGGCCGGGGTGGCCGCGGCCAGCCGGGCCAGGAGGGCGGGCGGCGCGAGGATCTTGCTGCGGGCCGCGGCCAGCTCGATGGCCAGGGGCAAGCCGTCCAGGCGCGCACAGATCGCGGCCACCGTGTCGGCATTCTCGGGCGTGAGAGCAAAGTCCGGCCGGACCTCGGCGGCCCGCGCGACGAACAGGCGCACCGCTTCCGAGCCGGCCAGCGCGGCGAGCGGAGCGCCCGCTTTCGGGGGCAGCGCCAGGGGCGGCACCGGGTATTCCTGCTCGCCATAGATCCGTAACGCGGCCCGGCTGGTGACCAGGATGCGCACGCCGGGGGCGGCGGCCAGCAGCGCGGCGACGGGCGCGGCGGCCGGCAGCACCTGCTCAAAGTTGTCCAGCACCAGCAACAGCTGGCGCTCCCGCAAATGCTGCGTCAGGCTGTCCAGCAGGGCCCGGCCGCCCGTCTCCTGCACGCCGAGCACCCCGGCGATTGTCGGCACCACCAGGTCGGGGTCAGCCAACGGCGCGAGCGGCACGAACCAGGCGCCCTGCGCGAACCGGTCGCCGAGGTCGGCGGCGACCTGGAGGCTCAGGCGCGTCTTGCCGCAGCCGCCGGTGCCGGTCAGCGTCAGCAGGCGCGCGCCGGCCAGCAGCCGCGTCACGTCGGCGATCTCCCGGTCGCGCCCGATGAAGCTGGTCAATTGCGGCGGCAGGTTGTTCGGCACCCCCACGGCCTAGCCTCCTCCTGTTTCTCTGAATTATACACGATGGGGGATGGGGGATGGGGTG
>DATGEF010000581.1:0-2288 GCA_035310405.1 Chloroflexia bacterium
TGGGGGCCATGGTGCTGTCCGGGATCTTCCTGCTGGTCAGCCTGATCGCGCTCGGAATCCGCGGCCTCCGCCGCCGGCCGGCTGTCTGCTCGCGCTGCCAGGCGACCGAGCAGGGGCGCCGGCGCCGCTTTGCGCACGCGCCGGTGGGGGGCACCGAATGGGAAGAGGTGACGTGTCCCGCTTGTGGTCACGCCTGGTATGCGCGGTTATGAGGCGCGTTACGCCTCGCTCGCGGCTTGGCCACGGGCGCCGGGATCGCCCGATAGCGACGGCGCTGGGCGGGTGCCTTCCAGGCTCCAGATTCCGCCCCCCAGGGCCCCCAGCAGCCAGAGCACCGCGCCTCCGAGCAGCGCCCCCGGCAGCAGCGCCACCCCGAGCCCGATCGCGTAGCCGATCCATAACCAGGCGAGCCAGAACCGCCGCTGGGCGGGGGGCAGGCGGCCATTGGCCAGCTGGGCGGCCATAATCCAGCCGGGCACGATCGCCAGGACGAGGGCGAGCGCGGGCTCCTGGCTGATCAGTAGCACCCCCGCCAGTACCCCGATGGCCCAGCGCAGGTCCCAGGCCATCGTCGCGGGTTGCCAGGGCTGGCGGCGCCAAAGCCAGAACATGCCGATCGTCAGCAGGGCGCCGAGCCCGAGTGCCACCCCGCCGGGGGCGGCGGGCGCGAGGGCCAGCGCGGCATATTGGAGCAGCCAGGTGGGCCCGAGCCAGGGGGCGACCACCAGGCTGACCCCGCCGAGGGTCGCGGCCAGGCCGGCCAGGGCCGCCCAGCGCCGCGCCGCCAGCAACAGCACGAGGATGGGCACCAAGGCCACCGGCTGCATGGCGGTCAGCGCCGCGACCGCCCCGGCGGCCAGATCTTGCCGCGACTTCAAGCCGGCCGTCAAGCCGGCCCCCCCGAGCAGCACGAGCACGGTGCTTTGGCCGAGCATCAACGAGGAGATCAGCGGCAGAAAGGAGGTCGCCGCCAGCATGAGCAGCCAGGGCGTGCCCCGCGGGGCCGGCCAGCGGCCCGCCAGCAGCCCGATGCAGAGGCCGGCGGCCGTCGTCGTGACGACCGCCCAGATGGTAAAGATCAGGCTGTAGGGGAGCCCCAGCCCCACGAACGGGGCCAGGGCCAACGCGGCGAGCGGCGGCTCCCGGTACGGGAGAAAGCTGGTGCCCCCGGCATCCGCCTCCAGCACGATCGCCTGGACCGCCTCCTGGGTGGGCCGATCGTAGAGCAGCGGCGCCGTCCCGGCGGCCACGATTCGCGCCCCGGTGATCGTGGCCAGGAAGGGCGTGTGGCGCACGTAGTTATCGGAGCCGCCCATTTGTTGGACCGTGCCGCTCCAGAGCACACCATAGCCGAGCAGCAAAATCAGGCAGACGGCATTGCCGAGCCGGGTAAAACAGCCTGCGCCGAGCCCTGAGCTCTGGATCGGCCCTTCTAAATAGCGGCCGTTTGGGCCCACGTGATCGTCGTTTCCCGGCTGGCGCCGCGTAATTGAAGAACCATCCAGCCGGCTGCCGCCAGGCTGAACCATAAAGCGAGGCGGGCATCGGGCATCAGCCAGGCCGGCCAGACGATGAGATAGCCGGCCCAGAGCCAGAGAAAGCCGGCCCGCCGCTGGCGCGCGCTCATCCCGGCGCGGCCAGCGGGCGCATACAGATGGTGCAGCAGGAGCCCGCCCGGGACCAACCAGATCAGCAAATCATGCATATGCAGGTGGGGGGTGAACAGCGGGATGAGCAGCATGGTCAGCGCCATCCGCAGGTCCCAATAGGGAGCCCAACCCCCAACCCCTAACCCCCAACCCCCAACCCCGCGCCCAACCCCGCGCCCGAGGTCCGAGTCGGCGGGGGGGGCCGGGGTGCGCCAGGCCCAGGCGACCAGGATCATGGCCAGGAGCATGCCGATCCCGTCGAGGAGGGCCGCCGGGGCGCCCTGCAGCCCGAGGGTGCCTTCGATCAGGGCGCGCCAGCTCTGCATCTGGGGCAAGTTTTCATAGCCGGCATAATCCGCGCTACGCAGTAAAGTGATGTAATCGAACAGGGCCTGCGGGCCGGTCAGGAGCGCGCCCGCCCCGATCAGCAGGGCGCTGGCCGCCGCGCACCAGGCTAGCGCCCGCCAGCGCCGTTGGCAGACCAGGGCCAACAACGGCAGGAGCAACAACTGCGGCTTGACCCCGACCAGGGCCAGGGCGAGGCCGGCCCCGCGGGGTTGCCGATGCGCCAGGCTGACCACGCCGGCCGCCAGGCCGAACAGCGCCAGCGCGCTGGTTTGCCCCAGAATTATGGTGCGC
>DATGEF010000582.1:0-6144 GCA_035310405.1 Chloroflexia bacterium
TGCTGAATCCCTACGACGACCCGGCGCTGACCCGCGACGCCGGCGGGGTGCGCGTGCTGGGCTATTTCTTGCCCGGGCACCAGGCGGCAGGCGGCGCCCTGCTCGACACGGTCGCCGCGGCCCTGCGCTGGTACAGCGCGCGGGTCGGCCCCTATCCCTATGCCGTCTATACCGTGGGCGAGATGGCCCTGCCCCGCGAAGCGCAATGGGACTATGACCAGGAGTATCCGATGCTCTTCTTCATCCCGACCCAGCGCGCGGCCATCGCGCCGGAGCCCGGCGCCTGGAGCTGGTACACGCCCCTGCACGAGACCGCGCACGCCTGGTTCTACAGCGCGGTCGGCAACAACCAGCTGACCGACCCCTGGCTCGACGAGGCGATGGCGACCGACTTGAGCCTGGAATATATCCGCGACCGCCGGCCCGACCTCTACCCGGCCGCTTTCGCCGCCATGAGCGGGCCGGGGCACGGCTGGCCGGTCAGCGCGGGGCTCTACAGCGGCTTCCCGAGCGACGCGGCCTACTTCCACGCCGTCTATGACCAGGGGGAGTTGCTGATCGACAGCGTGCGCACGGCCCTGGGTGCCGACCGCTTCTGGGCCGCCCTGCGCGCCTATTACCGCCAGTACGCCGGCCGCCGCGCCCGCCCGCGCGACCTGCTGGCCGCCTGGCAACAGGGCAGCCCCGTCGACCTGGCGCCCGTCTGGACCCACTATCTTGCCGCCTGGTAACGACATGGATAAGCACGCAGAGCCAATGGACGAACGAGAGCGGTTGATCAAGGTCATGGCGGCGCTGGAGGCCCAGCGGTTACTGCTGGGCGATGCGGCAGTCGCGCCGGCCATTGCCGGCCTGTACCACCGGCTGGCTGAGCTTGACGGTGCCCCATCCGCCGCGACGGCGGAGGGCCAGGCCCATAAGCTGGCCTTTCTGGAAGGCGCCGGATTGATCCTGCTGGCGGCCACGCAACCCGAGCTAGCCTACCTCTTCCGGCACGCGCTCATCCAGGACGCCGCTTATAGCTCGCTGCTCAAGAGCGACCGGGCGCAGCTGCACCAGACCACGGGCGAGGTGATCGAGCAAACCTATGCTGGGCGCACTGACGAACTGGCGGGCATCATCGGCCATCACTTCCTGGCGGCCGGTGCCCAGGCGAAGGCCCTGCACTACTTGCAGCGCGCCGGCGATCTGGCCCTCCAATCGTTTGCCGGGCGCGAAGCCGAAGCCTACTTTCGTGCCTGCCTGCGGCTCGCCGCAGAGGACCGCCGGCGAGCCGATCTCTTCTTGCGCATCGGCCAGGCGGTGAAAGCGCAAGATCTTTTCGCCGAAGCGATTCCGCTGTGGCGCCAGGCGGCCGATCTCTATGCCGGGCAGGGCGACGACAACGCGGTTGCTGCTGTCTATGCCGAAATGGTGGATAGCGCCTGGCACGCCGGCCAATGGAGCGCCGCCGTGGCGGCGGGCCAGGAAGGTCTGGCGCGCACGGCGGGCGCGCCACCCAGCCAAGAGCGCGCCCGTTTGCTACAAGCCACGGCGCGGCGCGCTCTATTCGGCGGCGACCAGGCCACCGCCCGTGCGCTGAGCGACCAGGCAGTGGCCATGGCCCGGCAGTTGGGCGATCCGGCCACTCTTGCGCTCGCCCTGACGACCAGTGGGATCATGCGCGATCAGCCGGTGGATCAAGCCCGCGCTACGCTGGAGGAGGCCTTGGCCCTCGTTGAGCCGAACAGCCTGCCCCAGTCCTACTTGCTCAATAACCTGGGCACGCTACTTCTGGAGAGCGCTGGTGAAACCGAACTGGCCTTGAGCCATTACGAGAAGGGCCTGACCATCGTCAGGCGCATGAACAGCATCTGGTATCAGTTCTTCTGCCTGGCCAACGTCGCCGACGCTTTTTTGTTCGGCGGGCGGCTCGACCGGGTCGCGGCGATCCTGCCCGAGTTGCGCGCGCTGGAAGCGGCCACCCCGGAGCGCGATTGGACGCAGCCGCGCCTGGCCTTCGTGGAAGGAATGTGGTTACGCTGCTGCCGCGAGTTGTCGCCGGCCGCCGAGAAACTGCGCTCCGGCTGGCAGCTGGCGCAGGCCGGTAACTACCATGATTTGACCGGCGTGTTGGTTCTTGTGCTGGCCGAAACCTTGCTGGAACGCGGTGAGGTGGATCAAGCGGGGGATTTGTTGGCCCGCCACCTGGCCCAACCGGAGCGCTCCGTGAGCCTCAACCCGGTGTGGCCGCATTGCCTGCTCAGCCAGGCCTGTGCGCGGGCCGGCAACCTGGATCAGGCGGTATATTGGCTCGCCGCCGCCCGCCAGATCCCGTGGGGAGTGGACCGGCTGCCGCCCGGCCAGGCGCGCCTGGCTACGGCCGAGGCCACCCTGGCCGAGGTCGCCGGCCGCCTGGCTGACGCCCTCGATTGGCTGCAGCAAGCCGAGCACGCCTGGCGTTACATGGGCTGGCGTTGGTACCTGGCGCGCAACCTGAGCGAGCAAGGCCGGCTGCTGGCGGCTAATGGACAGCGTAGCCAGGCAGGCACCTGCCTGCAAGCGGCCGGCGATCTTTTCGCGCAGATCGGCGCTCCTGCCTACGCCCGGGCGGTTGCCGCCATGATGGAGTCCGGTTAAGCAAGGAGACCACTGATCGATGCGCTGTTGGATCTGCGGCACCGCCGCCGACGGTGTCTGCCGCTTCTGTGGACGGGGCGTCTGCAAGACGCCCGCCCGCACCCGCCCGTTTCTGTTCACGACCTGGGAGGACCACGGCACCCTGCGCGGCCTGGCCGTCGAGGACGCCCTGCATTGCGGCGTCTGCAAGCTGCGCCCGGAGCCGCTCGACGTCGAGTTCCTGCGCCCGGGTGAACCGCCGCGCTGAAACAGCGGGCGGGGGCGCCTAGAGGAGCCGCGATGACCGTCGAAGCCAACGCCGCGCCGCCCCCGCCCACCGTCTGGGAGCGCCTGGCGCGCGCCCTCTCGCCGATCGAAGCGCGCCCGCGCGTGGTCGCGGAGATCGAAGCCGCGCCCCAAACAACGCGCAGCGGCACGCCCTACGTCGTCATCCGCAACCCGATCGCACAGACCTAGCTGAAGCTGGACCCGCGCGAGTACGATCTGCTGCCGCTGATGGACGGCACGCGCACCGTCAAGGCGCTCGTCGTCGCCTACTACCAGCGGCACGGCGTGCTGGCCCTGCCGCGCATCGCCGGGCTGGTGCGCCTGCTGCGCGCCAACCACTTCCTCACCGATCCCCGGCGCCTGGTATCGCACCTGGGGGCGCCTGTTCTTTACCCGCCCAGCCATGTGGCTCGGTACCCTGATCGGGCTGCTCGGCCCGGTGCTCTTCCTCCTGGAGCTGGGACGCAACCGCTACGGGCTGCTCAACGCCGGCGGCTCGTACCTGGCCGGCTTTCTGCTGCTGACCGGCCTGGCGATCGGCGCCCTGCTGATTCACGAGATCGGCCACGGCCTGGCCATCAAGCATGCTGGGCGGTTTGTGCGGCGGGCCGGGTTGCTGATCTACTACGGCTTCCCCACCGGCTATGTCGACACCACCGACATCTGGATGGCGCCGCGCCGATTGCGGCTGCTCGTTTCCTGCTGCTGGCGCACCTGCAGCCGCTGGCGGTGCCCGCGGGCGCGATCATTATCCGTCAGGGCGACCCGGGCGACCGCTTCTATATTCTCCGCGCAGGGGCCGTGGCCGTCACGCGCGACGGGACCGCGCTCGCCACCCTGGGGCCCGGCGACGGTTTCGGCGAGATCGCCCTGCTGCTGGATGTGCTCCGCACCACCACGGTCCGCGCCACCGCGCCGGCGCAGTTGCTGGCGCTCGACTCTGCCCACTTCCGCGACCTGTTGCTCGGGTATCTGGGGCGGGCCGGCGCCCTCGAACGGCTCAGCCACCTGCGCCTGGAATCGCACAAGCGGCTGGAACAATTGGGCCAGGAGCCGGATAACTAGGCAGGGCCTTTCATTTGACGCTTGCCCTACGGCGCGGGTATAATGGCTCAGCTTGCAATGTGCTACGCACCACTGCGCGAACAACGAACAGTAATCATCAACACCCAACACCCAACACCCAACCCCTAACACCGACCTATGTTTGAGAAACTGGACGCGATCGAAACCCGCTATAACGAGCTGGAGCGGCGGATGGCCGAGGCGGCGGCGCGCCAGGAGTTTGACCAGATCTCGGCGCTGGCGCGCGAGCGGGCCGAACTGGAACCGGCGGTGACCGCGTATCGCGAGTACCGGCGGCTGACCGCGGAGATCGGCGAGCACGAGGCGCTGATGGGGGAGGACGACCCCGAGATCGCCGCGCTGGCGCGCGAGGAGCTGCCCGCCCTCAAGGCCGAGCGCGAGCGCCAGGAAGCGCTCCTCAAGCAGTTGCTCGTGCCCCGCGACCCCAACGACGAAAAGAACGTCTTTATCGAGATCCGGGCCGGGGCCGGGGGCGAAGAGGCCGCCCTCTTCGCGGCCGAGCTCTACGGCATGTACCAGCGCTACGCCCAGCGCCAGGGCTGGAAGACCGAGATCAGCGCGCTCAGCGAGGCCGACCAGGGCGGCATCAAAGAAGTGATCTTCGAGGTGCGCGGGCGCGGCGCCTACAGCCAGCTCAAGTATGAGGGCGGGGTCCACCGCGTGCAGCGGGTGCCGTCGACCGAGTCGGGCGGGCGCATCCACACCTCGACGGCCACGGTCGCCGTCATGCCCGAGGCCGAAGAGGTGGAAGTCGAGATCAACCCCGCCGACCTGCGTATCGACATCTACCGCTCGACCGGCCATGGCGGCCAGAGTGTGAACACCACCGACAGCGCGATCCGCATCACCCATCTGCCGACCGGCCTGGTGGTCACCAACCAGGACGAGAAGTCGCAGCTGAAGAACCGCAACAAGGCCATGGCCGTGCTGCGCGCCCGGCTGTATGATATCCAGCTCCGCCAACGCCAGGACGAGCTCGGGGAGCGGCGGATGGGCCAGGTGGGCACGGGCGACCGCAGTGAGAAGATCCGCACCTATAATTACCCCCAGGACCGGGTGACCGATCACCGGATCAAGGTCAGCCTCAGCAACCTGCCCGCCGTGTTGGCGGGGGGGATCGACGACCTGATCAGCCAGCTCCAGATGGCCGACCGCGAAGAGCGCCTGGGCGAAGAGTGACGCCCGACTACGAGGCGATCTGGGCCGCGGCCGACAGCCCCGCGCCGCCGCCCCTGGAGATCCGCTATATGCTCCATGCCGCGGCGGACGCCCTGCGCGCGGCCGGGTCGCCCAGCGCCCGGCTCGACGCCGACGTCCTCCTGGCCACCGTGCTGGCCATCAACCGCGCGCAGCTCTATGCCCGCCTGCGCGATCCCTGGCCGCCGGGCGCGCTGGCCGCCTTCGGCGCCCTGCTGCGCCGCCGCCTCGCCGGCGAGCCGATCGCCTATATCGTCGGCCACAAAGATTTTTACGGGCTCGACATCCAGGTCGACCGGCGGGTGCTGATCCCGCGCCCGGAGACCGAGGAGCTCGTCGGCGCCGTGCTCGCCGCCCTCCCGGCCGGCGCCCGCGGCCCGATCGCCGACCTGGGCACCGGCAGCGGCGCGATCGCCCTGGCCCTGGCCGTCCACCGGCCACAGCTGCGTATCTACGCCTGTGACCTCGCGGCCGACGCCCTGGCCGTGGCCGCCGCCAACTTCGCCGCGCACGGCCTGGCCGCCGATCCACGCATCCAGCTGCTCCAGGGCGACCTGGGCGCCCCCCTGCCCGAGCCGGTGCGGGGCATCGTCGCTAACTTGCCGTACACCGTGCTGGACGAGGTGGAGCCGGGCGTTCGCGCCTGGGAGCCGGAGCTGGCCCTGCGCGGGGGCGGGGCGCGCGGCGCGGCGCTCCTCGGCCGGTTCCTGGCCGCCGCCCCCGCGTGGCTGGTCCCGGGGGGCTTTCTGGCCCTGGAGATCGGCTGGGACCAGGCTCCCGCGCTCCTGCCCCAGGCCGCCGCCGCCTTCCCCGGGGCCGAGCTCCGCGTGCTCCAGGACCTGGCCCAGCGGGACCGGGTCCTGTGGGTGCAGACGGGAGCGTAGACGGAATGCGGAGTGCGGAGTGCGGAGTGCGGAATGTGGAGTGCGGAGTGCGGAGTGCGGAATGCGGAAACCCGCAGGGTTCCCCTTGTGG
>DATGEF010000583.1:0-8508 GCA_035310405.1 Chloroflexia bacterium
GGCGCAGGCGCAGAGCGGGCCGCTGCTGGCCGATCTCCGCGCCCTCGGCGCCGACGCGATCGAGTGTCCCGCCATCGCCATCGCGCCGCCGGCGGACTATGCGCCCCTGGATGCCGCGCTCGCCGGCCTCGCGCAGTACGATTGGCTGATTTTCACCAGCGCCAACGGGGTGCGCGCCGTGTTCGACCGGCTGGCCGGTCTGGGGCCGCCGTGGGCGCACACCCTGCCTCCCGGCCTGAAGGTCGGGGCCATTGGCCCGGCGACGGCGGCGACCCTGGCCGAATATGGGGTCACGGCCGATTTTGTCCCCGACACCTATGTGGCCGAAGCCGTCGTGGCCCAGATCGGCGCGGTCGCCGGGGCGCGGGTTCTGCTGCCCCGCGCGGACATTGCGCGCGCCGTCCTGGCCGACGGGCTGCGCGCCCGCGGCGCCCAGGTCACCCAGGTCGACGCCTATCGTACCCTGGCCGGCGCCGGCGATCCGCGGGTGCGCGCGTTGCTGGAAGCCGGGCAGGTCGACGTCGTGACCTTCACCAGCTCGTCGACCGTCCGCTTCTTCCTGGAGATGCTGGAGGGGCTGGGGCTGGACCCCGCGGTGGCGCGCGCCACCCTGAGCCGCACCCAGGTGGTCTGTATCGGCCCGATCACCGCCGCTACGGCCCAGGAGCAGGGGCTCGCTGTGGCGGCCGTCGCGGCCGAATATACCGCGGCCGGCGTGGTCGCCGCCATCCAGGCGCTTGGTCCCCCCGCCCCGCACTTGACATAAGGGAGAATAGACCATGACCCAGTCCTCCGCCCTCCGCACTGCGGCTTCGCATTCCGCACTCCGCATTCCGCACTCCGCACTAGTCGTCCCGGCCCGCCGGCCGCGCCGCCTGCGCCAGGGGGCGACACTGCGGGCCATGGTGCGCGAGACGACGCTCGACGCGGCTGATTTCATCTACCCGCTCTTTGTCGTCGACGGGCAAGGAGTGGAGCGCCCGATCGGATCGATGCCCGGCCACGCCCAGCGCGCGGTCGATCGCCTGGCCCCCGTGGTCGCGGAGCTGGGGCCGCTGGGCATCCCGGCGGTGCTCTTGTTCGGCATCCCGGCCCGCAAGGACGCGACCGGCAGCGGCGCCTGGGACCCCCAGGGCCCGGTGCCGCGGGCGACCGCCGAGATCAAGCGCCGCCACCCCGCACTGGTCGTCATCGCCGACGTCTGTATGTGCGAATACACCGATCACGGGCATTGTGGGCTCCTGGCGGACGCGCAGGGTACGGTGCTCAACGACGAAACCCTGGCGCTACTGGGCCGGGCCGCGGTGGCCTATGCCGATGCCGGCGCCGATATTATCGCGCCGAGCGCCATGATGGATGGGCAGGTGGCGGCCATCCGCGCCGCCCTGGATGCGGCCGGGCACGCGGGCGTGCCCATCCTGGCCTATGCGGCGAAGTTCGCTTCCGGGTTCTACGGGCCGTTCCGCGAGGCCGCCGAGTCGGCGCCGCGCTTCGGCGACCGGCGCGGCTACCAAATGGACCCGGCGAACGGCCGCGAAGCGCTCCGCGAGCTGGCGCTCGACTTCGCGGAGGGCGCCGACATGTTGATGGTCAAGCCCGCCGGCCCCTACCTCGACATTATCGCCGCCGCCCGGGCGCGCTATGATCTGCCGTTGGCCGCCTACCAGGTCAGCGGCGAGTATGCGATGATCAAAGCCGCGGCCTCCCAGGGCTGGATCGACGAGCGCCGGGTCGCCCTGGAAAGCCTGATCGGCATCAAGCGGGCCGGCGCCGACCTGATCATCACCTACTACGCCCAGGAGGCCGCCCGCTGGTTGGCCGAAGAGAGAGACGGCCCCACCCATGACTCCAGATGAAACATCCCCGGGCGTTACGCCTGCCACTGCGCGATCGGCCGCCTTGTTTGCCGAGGCACAGCGCTTGCTGCCGGGCGGGGTCAACAGCCCGGTGCGTGCTTTCCGCGGCGTCGGCGGCATCCCCCGATTTATCGAGCGCGGGGCGGGCCCCTACCTTTACGATGTCGACGGGAATTGCTATATTGATTATGTGCTTTCCTGGGGTCCCCTGATCCTGGGCCATGCCGCCCCGCCGGTCGTGGCGGCCCTGACGGCGCAGGCCGCGCGGGGGACATCGTTTGGGGCGCCGACGGCCCTGGAGTCGGAGCTCGCCCGGCTGATCAGCGCGGCCATGCCGGCGGTCGAGATGATCCGCTTCGTCAGCTCGGGCACCGAGGCGACGATGAGCGCGCTGCGCCTGGCGCGGGCTTACACCGGGCGGGCGCGGATCGTGAAATTTATCGGTTGCTATCATGGGCACGCCGACGCCCTGCTGGTCCAGGCCGGGTCCGGGGTGGCGACCCTGGGGCTGCCGGATAGTCCGGGGGTCACCCCGGGGGCGACCGCCGACACCCTGCTGGTGCCGTATAATGACCTGGCGGCGGTCGAGGCGCTGTTCGCGGCCCAGGGCGAGTCGATCGCCGCGATCATCGTCGAGCCGGTGGCCGGCAACATGGGCCTGGTGCTGCCGGATGCCGGGTTCCTGGCCGGGCTGCGGCAGGTTACGGCCGCCCAGGGCGCGCTGTTGATCTTCGACGAGGTCATGACCGGCTTCCGGGTGGCGCACGGCGGGGCGCAGGCGCACTACGGTATCGTGCCCGACCTGACCTGCCTGGGCAAGGTCATCGGCGGGGGCCTGCCGGTCGCGGCCTATGGTGGCCGGCGGGAGATCATGGGCCTGGTGGCCCCGGCCGGCCCGGTCTACCAGGCCGGCACGCTCTCCGGGAACCCGCTGGCGATGGCCGCCGGGGTGGCCACGCTCCAGGCGCTGGCCCGGCCGGGCGTCTATGCGCAGCTGGCGGCGCAAACGGCGGCCCTGGTCGCCCTCTTCCAGGAGACGGCCCGCGCCGCCGGGGTGCCGCTGGTGGCGGCCGCGGCCGGGAGCATGTGGGGCTTCTTTTTCAGCGCGCAGGCGCCCCATGATTTTGCGCAGGCCAGGCGCGCCGATACGGCGCGCTATGCCCGGTTTTTCCATGCCTTGCTGGCGCAGGGCGTCTACCTGGCGCCGTCCCAATTTGAGGCGGCGTTCGTCAGCACGGCGCACGACGACGCGACGCTGGCCCAGACCGCCCAGGCCGTGCGGGCCGCGATGCAGGCCGCCTGATCACCCAAGGGAGGATATTCATGACCGCCGCACCTGACGCCAACCGCGGGGCGGGCCGTTTTGGCCCGATCTTCGTCCCGCCCCCCGACGCGCACCTGGACGCCGCGACGATTATCGCGGTCGAAGAAGCGGCGGAGTTGCCCACCTATGTCAAGCTGCCCGTCGTCATCACCCGCGGGGCCGGCGTGATGCTGTACGATGTCGACGGCCGGGCCTACTACGATTTTTACAGCGGGCATGCGGTCGCCCTGACCGGGCACTGCCATCCCCAGGTCGTCGCGGCGATTACCCGCCAGGCCCAGCAACTGATTTTCTACTCCAACGTCGTCTACAATGATGCCCGCGCCGTCTATGCCGCCGCGCTGATGAAAGTGGCCCCGCAGGGCTATGGCCGCGTCTTTTTCTGTAACTCGGGGGCCGAGGCGACCGAAACCGCGCTGAAGATCGCCCGGAAATTTACCGCCCGCTCGCGGATGGTGGCGATGGAGGGCAGCTTTCACGGCCGCACGGCCGGGGCGCTCAGCATTACCCATAACCGCAAGTATCGCTCCGGGTTCGGTATCGGGCCGCTCGAGTCGCTGGTCAGCTTTGTGCCCTTCGGCTCGGCCGCCGCCGTCGCCGCCGCCGTCGGGCAGGACACCGCGGCCGTCGTCATCGAGCCGATCCAGAGCATCGCCGGGGTGCGCCTGGCGCCGCCGCGCTACTACCAGGAGCTGCGCGAGATCTGCGACGCCACCGGCACCCTGCTGATCTTCGACGAGGCGCAGACCGCCTTCGGCCGCACGGGTAAGATGTGGGCCGGCGAGCACTGGGCGGTCATCCCGGACCTGATCATGCTCTCGAAGGGCATTGCCTCGGGCGTGCCCATGGGCGCGACGCTGGTCAGCAGCCGCATCGCCGAGAGCGTGCAGGTCGAGGAGCATGGCTCGACCTTCGGCGGCAGCCCCCTGGCCTGCGCGGCCGCGGCGGCGACCCTGGAGACGGTTATCGGCCAGGACCTCACCGGGCGGGCGGCCCTGCTGGAAGGCGTGGTCCGCGAGTGCTTGCAGGGGCTGCCGCATCTCGTCGAGATCCGGGGCCTCGGGCTGTTGCTCGGCCTGCGCTTCGACATCCCGGCCAAAGCCGTGCAGGATGGGCTGCTGGCCCAGGGGATCATCATCGGCACCTCCGCCGACCCCACCGTCTTGCGGCTGATGCCGCCGCTGGTAGTGGAGGAGCAACACATCGCGCACCTGGCGCACGCCCTGCGGGTGGTCCTGAGCGCGCTCTAAGGGCGTTGGTTATCCACGCCTGCTGCAACAGGCGACTCACGCCCTCCCCTCCGACCCCTTCGGCAGCCCCGAGATCAAGCCCGCCGGCGCCGGACTACGGCTTCACGGGCGAGCCGCAGAGCGCGAGCGGGCTGGTGAATCGGCGGGCGTACTGGTACAACCCCCAGAAAACAGAGGAAGAAAATACGATGAGAACAGAAAAACTCAGATCGCGAGACGAGTTCGAGTACTGGCTATTTGACATGGATGATGCTATCGAAGCTTTCCTGGACGGATTACCCGCGCAGATCTATGAGAAGCTCGACTTCACCCCAGCCTCGTTGGATATATTAGAAGCATTACTATTAGAGCGTTACCCTACTGTGGAATCAATGCTTGATCGCTATCAATCATTATTCGTCGATGATGTAGCACGATATGTCGGTGAAACACTTCGTCGAACAATTGGCGGTTACTGGGATATTGATCTAGATAATTTGGATAACGCGTTCTTCGGACGGCCGGTTCTAGCAGGTTATATGGAACACGCCACCCCTATCTCCCCTCACTCGTTGGTAACAGCGGCGGGACATAGGCGAATCGGAACATTTCTACATACTCTAGTGGAGAGACACGTAGAACAGGTACAGCGAGCTCGTGCAAAGAGGGGAAATCCGGCTCTTTGAGGATTTGTGTGGAAGAGTCTCGATTGGGGGCGGCGACGGACGAGGTGAGCAGTTGGTACGTGGCCGACCGGCTCGGCTCGGTACGCAGCACGACTTGACGCAGAATTCTCACAGTATTACCGACAGGAGGTAGAAAACTAGCTATGGAATCCACGGACCCTACACAAGTATTATTCACGATGGTTGATGATCTCATGCAAGAGGCAGCGAAAGAGGTAAGCAATCGCGTGTTTTCAACCTACCGAGACTTCCCCTGGACTCCAGAACAGCGGAAACTTCTCCGGCCACTCGTGCGCAAAGAACTCGATTTACTTATGCAACACTTTTTCGCACTCCTTGATAATGTAGGGTCGGTACTACCAGAAGGCGTACTAGCATATCGACTGATTAGTGTTACTAACAAGAACAATATTAGTGTTAACGAAACAGGTGTTATTCTGGAGAACGGCGAGGATTTCAACTCTATTCTGCGAGACGAGGAATATCTAGATGATATTTTACAAACATTAGATCAGGAAGACTATAACGATATTCGGTATGACCACGAGGACTACGTGATGATGTGGTTGACTCATCTTGCAAACAGGGGAAGAAGGATCATCCTTAATGAATGAAGACCCCCAACACGCGGATAAGGACGCGCCCGGCGGGTTACCCGATCGGCAGGGCCTGGCGCCCGCCGCGCCCCACCCGGCGCCCTACCCGCCGCGTACCCTGCGCTTTCCCCCGGATCGCTCCTTAGGGTCACTCATCCGCATGACCGAGCGCACGACGGCGCAGGGCATCTATGAGTTAGGCGGGGAACGGGTCAGCGAGGCCCAGGGCACGGTGACCGTTTACGACGCGCAGAAGCTGGCGCTGGACATTTATCCAGAAGCCGCCGCCGACCTCGCCGCGCTCGGACAACTCCCGCCCGATGTCCTGGAGCGGATCAGCCTGTCTGGTACCCCGATTACCGATGCGGCTCTCGCTTTCGTGCAGCATCTCACCAGCTTACAAACCCTTTTCTTGAGCCGGACGCCCATCACCGATGCCGGGCTGGTCTACCTGCAGCACCTCCCGCACCTGGAAACTCTCTATCTGGAGGCGACCGGCATCACCGGCCGCGGCCTGGCTTACCTGCAAGCGCTACCGGTCTTGCACACCCTCTACCTGGTGGGTACGCTGCAGCTGCGCGATGAAGAGTTGGTGCATGTGCGCCGCTTCCCGGCCTTGGCGGGCATCTACCTCGACAACACCCCGATCAGCAATGCCGGGTTGGCGCATTTACGCCCCCCGACGCTCCAGACCATCACCCTCGACGGCTGCACCCGGATCAGCGATGCCGGCCTCGCCTACCTGCACGACCTGCCCAATCTCCGCTGGTTGGACCTGACGGAGACCCGGCTGACCGGCCCGGGGCTGCGGCACCTCCAGGGGCTCGCCGCCCTGGAGACACTCAGCCTCATCGGCACTCTGGTGGACGACGCGGGCCTCGTCTATTTGCGCGGCTTGCGCGCCTTGACGTCTCTAGCGCTCGGGGGAACCGCGATCAGTGATGCGGGCCTGGAGCATCTGCAGGCGCCGGGGCAGCTAAAAACGCTCGATCTCTCCAACACACGGATCAGCGACAGCGGCGTAGCGCGGTTGGCCACTTTAACCCACCTGGAGACCCTGCACTTGGGGGGCACCACCGTGAGTGCGGGGGCCCTCACCGAGTTGCAAGCGGCGTTACCGGACTGCTGGATCGGGCTCGACGAGGATGAGGAAGAGTAGCTTTTCATCGAAGAACACGATGGGGAGGCGAGGTAGTAAATCCAATGAATACCAGCACGACCGGACTTAGCGAAGAGCAATGGAGCCGGCTTCAGGAGTTTTTTTGGCCTGATGTCCCAGAGGATGCCCCAGAGGATGCCTATGAGCAGGCCCAAACTGCCGTCTTGCAGCAACTGACGACTCCGGAAGAATTACACCAGTTGGCGTGGAACTACAATTGGGATGATGGGGAGCAAGTGCCGGCCTGGATCATCCGGCAATCGTTTTGCGACCGCGGCACCGCCCTGTTGTTGTATTGGCGGACCAGCCCGCGCTGGTATTATCAGTACGCAAGCCGGGACGAGATCAGCAAGTACGCCGTCGGTAGTTACGACTTGCTGAAAGAGATCGAAGCGCGCTACGTGTCGGGTTATTATACACAGCAAAATATTCGATTTGACCCGACCGATGACGAAGGCAGCGATTACACGAAGGACTATACCGAACTAACAGCCAAGCAAAGCATACCGACAATCATGAACCAGCCCAGCCCAGGGCGCGTGTTGGAGCGGGGAGCTTTCTAGGTCATCGGCCGCCATGGACTGGCAAACCCACTGGAGGCCAAAGTCAGCGCGGCCGCCGGTGGATGCCGCAATTGTCATTCTGAACGAAGTGAAGAATCCGTCTCTGACCCGCGGAGACGGACTCTGCGCTGCGCTCAGCGTGACACGATCCCGACTTGGCCACAGCCGTGGCAGGATAGCTGCCGCGATTTACAGGACCAGTATATAGCATCTGCCTCCGCGGGGCAAATTGGTGGCGCGGGGGCCTATCCTTTTGCCGGTGGCCGCGTTATGAAGAGTGGAAACCTGACGCGAGGCTCTAGCTGTCCCAGAGTTCAGTTGTTGTACCGGGAGGACGCGCCCCCACTCGGTAGATCAACTCCTCGGACCAGAGTCGGGTGCGTCGCCGGAGCAACCACCTGGTTGCTCCGGTTTTTTTTGGCTGCCGGGCGCTTGCTCGTAGTCACAATCGTTGGCTGGAACCGCCGGGCGGGATCGCCTGGCGGCTAAAGCCGCGGCTACACCTGCAAAGCCCGCCTACGCGGGCTATCGGCGCGCCGCGCTACCCGGGAACCGCCCGCCCCCGCCCGGGTTACGAAAAAGGCACCAAGAATGCCTCCGGCGGCCTGCGATACAGTGACAGAATACCGCCCGCCCCCGTTCTCTCTGTAGCAGCAGAAAGGTGCCTGCTCAGTACTCAAGACTTTCAACTCAGGACTTCGTACTCAGCACTCAGGACTTTCAACTCGGGACTTCGTACTCAGTACTCAGGACTTTCAACTCAGGACTTCGTTCTCAGGACTAGCGGATGAAGCTTGACGCGTATCCCTATTCCTCGCAGCGCATGCCGGTCCTGGCCACGCGGGGCGTGGTGGCGACCAGCCAGCCGCTCGCCGCCCAGGCCGGGCTGACCATGCTCCAGCGGGGCGGCAATGCCTGTGATGCCGCCCTGGCGACGGCGATCGCGCTGACGGTCGTGGAGCCGACGTCCAACGGCATCGGCGGGGATGCCTTTGCCCTGCTCTGGGACGGCACGACGTTGCACGGCCTGAACGGATCGGGCCGGGCGCCCGCCGCCGCCACCCCGGAGGCGGTGCGCGCCGCCGGGCACACGGC